>CAZVDW010000297.1:0-4271 GCA_964625645.1 uncultured Rhodospirillaceae bacterium | reverse complement strand
AGATCGCCGGCATTGCCGCGGGCGGCGAGGACATCGCCGTGCTCTGCGAGGGCGACCCGTTCCTTTACGGCTCGTTCATGTATCTCTTCGCGCGCCTCGCCGGCCGTTGCCCGGTCGAGGTGGTGCCGGGGGTCTCGTCGCTGACCGCCGCGGCCTGCCGCCTCGGCCTGCCGCTGACCTCGCGCAACGACGTGCTGGCGGTGATCCCGGCGCCGCTCGAGGCCGATGTGCTGGCCGCGCGCCTGGCCGAGGTCGAGGCCGCGGCCATCATCAAGCTCGGCCGGCATTTCACGAAGGTACGCCAGGTGCTCGACGACCTCGGCCTGGCGGCCTGCGCGCGCTATGTCGAGCACGCCACCATGGCCAGCGAGCGCAGCCTGGCGCTGACCGAGGTCGATGCGGACACGGTGCCCTATTTCTCGATGATCCTGGTGCACCGGCGCGGGGAGGCCTGGCTGTGAGCCCTGCAATCGTGGTTCTGGGCAGCTCCGGCCTGGAGACCGCGCGGCGCATCGCCGATGCCGTGCCAGGCGCGGAAATCCATGGATTCGGCGATTGTATCGATTGCGTAATGAATTTCTCGGATACCGGCGAGCACCTGCGCGGGCTGTTCGCAGCCGGCACGCCGATCATCGGCATCTGCGCCGCCGGCGTGCTGATCCGCTGCCTCGCCCCTCTGCTCGCCGACAAGACCGCCGAGCCGGCGGTGCTCGCCGTAGCCGAGGACGGCAGCGCCGTGGTGCCCCTGCTGGGTGGCCATTACGGCGCCAACGCGCTTGCCGAGACCGTCGCCAAGGCACTCAGCGCCCAGGCGGCCATCACCACGGCGAGCGACCTGCGCTTCGGTACCGCCTTCGACGACCCGCCCGCCGGCTGGCGGCTTGCCAATCCCGAGCACGTCAAGCCGTTCACCGCCGCCCTGCTGGCCGGGTCTGGCGTCGCGATCGAGGGCGAGGCGCCGTGGCTCGGCCCCCTCCCGGGCGGCGAAGGCTTGCGCATTCTGGTCACCGACCAAGCCATGGCGGGTGATGCGGCGACGCTTGTCTATCATCCGCAAACCTACGCCCTCGGTCTCGGCTGCGAGCGCGGCGCCACTGACGCCATCGCCTTGGCACACGAGGTTCTGGCGGCGGCCGCTATCGCGCCCGGCGCGCTGGCCTGCATCGCCTCCCTCGACATCAAGGCCGACGAGCCGGCGCTGGCGGCGCTGGCCGCCGAGCTTGGCGTGCCGCTGCGTGTCTTTCCGGCCGCGCGCCTGGAGCAGGAAACACCGCGCCTGAGCGAGCCCTCCGAAACGGTGTTCCGTGAGGTCGGCTGCCATGGCGTCGCCGAGGGCGCGGCGCTGGCCTGTGTCGGGGTGGACGGCGCGCTCGTCGTCGAGAAACGCAAGCGCGACGGCGTCACCTGTGCCCTGGCCCGTGCCGCCGCGCCACTGGATGCGACGACCATCGGCGCCGCGCGCGGGCGCCTCGCCGTGGTCGGCATCGGCCCCGGTGCGGCCGACTGGCGCACGCCGGAAGCGAGCCGGCTGATTGCCGAGTCGACGGACCTGGTGGGCTACGGGCTCTATCTCGACCTGCTCGGCAATGTCAGCGGCGAACGCCACGCCTATGCGCTGGGCGAGGAAGAGAAGCGCGTCGATGCCGCGCTCGACCTCGCGGCTGAGGGCAAGCGCGTGGCGCTGATCTGCTCGGGCGATGCCGGCATCTACGCCATGGCCTCGCTGGTCTTCGAGCGCCTGGAGCGCTGCGCCAAGCCGGCCTGGCGGCCGGTCGAGCTGGTGGTGGCGCCCGGCATCTCCGCCCTGCAGGCCGCGGCGGCCAGGGCTGGTGCGCCGCTCGGCCACGACTTCTGCGCCATCTCGCTGTCGGACCTGATGACGCCGTGGCAGGTCATCGCGCGCCGCATCAAGGCCGCGGCGGAGGGGGATTTCGTCGTCGCCTTCTACAATCCGGTCTCCAAGCGCCGGCGCCAGGGGCTGGCCGAGGCGCGCCGTATTCTACTCGAGCATCGCGCGGATGAGACGCCGGTGCTGCTGGCGCGCAGCCTCGGCCGCAGCGGCGAGCGCGTGACAGCGACGACGCTTGGCCGCCTGGCGGTGGACGACGTGGACATGATGACCCTGGTGATGGTCGGTGCCAGCGGCACACGCACCCTCGGGCGGAATTTCGCGGCGCCCTGGGTCTACACCCCGCGTGGCTACGGGGACCGCGCATGACAGTGCATTTCGTCGGCGCCGGGCCGGGGGCCGCGGACCTCATCACCGTGCGCGGGCGCGATTTGATCGCCGCCTGCCCGGTCTGCCTCTATGCCGGCTCGCTGGTGCCGGCGGAACTGGTGGCCGTGGCGCCCGAGGGCGCCCATGTGGTCGATACCGCACCGCTCACCCTCGACGAGATCGTCGCGGAGATGCAGGCGGCGGACGCCGCCGGCAAGGACGTGGCGCGGGTGCATTCGGGCGACCCCTCGCTCTACGGCGCCATCGCCGAGCAGATGCGCAGGCTCGATGCCCTCGGCATTGCTTACGACATCACCCCCGGCGTGCCCGCCTTCGCCGCCGCCGCCGCGACGCTCGGCTGCGAGCTGACCAAGCCGGGCGTCAGCCAGACCGTGATCCTGACCCGCACCGCGGGCAAGGCCTCGGCCATGCCCGAGGGCGAGGAGCTGGAGACCCTGGGGCAATCCGGCGCCACCCTCGCCATCCATCTCTCGGTGCGAAATCTGCGCGCCGTCGTCCGCGCCCTCGCCCCCCATTACGGCGAGGCCTGCCCCGTCGCCGTGGTCTACCGCGCCAGCTGGCCCGACGAACAGGTCATCCGCGGCACCCTGGCCGACATCCACGCCCAAATCCGCGCCGCCAAGATCACCCGCACCGCGCTGATCCTGGTCGGCCCGGCCCTCGCCGACAGCGACCACGCCGACAGCGCGCTGTACGCCGCCAGCCACGCGCATATTTTGCGACCACGGCGCAAAGAGGACTGATCCACGCCGGGTGCGACGGGCCCAAGCGGCTGATATTCAAGCGAAACTACGGATTGGGTTCGTTCCACAAAACCGGCCGAGAATCGCGCGGCGTGTCGGCCCGACAATTCGGTGCCAGTCACCCAACTGACAGTCACCCAACTGATAATTGTGTATTGGATATAGTACGCGACTTGAAGTTCGGTAACTGGCACCGAACTCTACTTTCCGGAAGGTTTGCGGGCAGCCTTCAGCATGTCTCGGTCAATGGGAGCCGGTTTGATGGGCCGGATGTGGTATAGCGCTGATAATGCTCGCCATGTCCGACATCCCAACCGGCCTCGACGCCTTCCTGCACTGGTTCAGGGAGCGCACCGAGGCGGCTTGGGTAGACTACCCGACGCTATCGCTGGCGGACTTCGAAGCGGGAGGTGTGGGGGGAGATTCGTGGCGCCGCGGCACCAAGTGGCAAAGGGGCCTGAAAGCGCACGAGATCGACGCCCTCGAACGGCAGTGGAACCTGAGGTTTCCAGAGGATTATCGCCACTTTCTTGCCATCCTCAACGCCCCTGATTGCGGCATGTACAGTGTCGGCTGGAGCGACGATCCGCCCTACGGCATGGTGGAGAGCGATGACGGCCCGTCGTTCTACGACTGGCGCGGCGACAAGGACGTTCTCGACGATGCTCTCGCGCGGCCTTTGGACGGCCTGCTGTTCGACGTCGAGAACGATTCTCTCTGGCCGGACAGTTGGGGGCAGAAGCCACAAGAGGCGGCAATCAAAGACACTCTCTCGCGTCTTGTCTCAACGGCGCCGAAGCTTTTGCCCATATTCGGCCACCGCTATCTTCTCGGGCACCCGGTCAAGGCAGGAAATCCGGTCCTGTCGGTTTGGCAATCCGACATCATCGTCTATGGCTCGGACCTGAGACATTACCTGATTTTGGAATTTTCAGATTTGTTGGGTATCGCTCACGACGATTTGTATGAGCTTTGTACCGCTGCTGTCACGGCGGACGATATTGCGGCCATTCCCTTCTGGGGAGAGCTCATGCTGCTAGCTTGAGCAGGCCAGTCTTATCGGAAGTGATGCGCATTTGCCGCAGCGCGAGAGAGCGCGCCTGCTGAAACCCGACGCAACGCCTCGGCCCGTTTCGCCGAGGCAAGCCTGACCAGCCTTGATGCGGACCACGGTGTCGCCGGAACCGTATCGTGCAACATGCCCTCGTCAATGCGGACGAAGTCGGAAACCAAGCCCCCGGGGACAGAGCTGTCCTGTCATAGTGTGGTCCGCCCGATGCCCTTCACAC
>CAZVDW010000296.1:0-2005 GCA_964625645.1 uncultured Rhodospirillaceae bacterium | reverse complement strand
GTTGAAGCGGCTGCCGCGCACCTTGGCGAGGTCCCAGCCGGGGCCGAGATAGCGCGTGCGCCATTCGGCATTGGCCTCGAAGCCGCCGCAGGCCAGCACCACGGCCTTGGCCCGCAGGGTCTCCTCCTGCCCGCCAGTGCGCACCACCACGCCGCGAACCCGTGGGCCGTCCTGCACCAGCGAGACCACGCGGGCGCCGTAGCGGATCCCGGCACCCGCCTTCTCGACGGCGCGGTATTCAGACTCGCACAAGCCCGGGCCACCGCCCCAGGCTTCCACCGTCAGCCCGCCCCAGAAGCGAAAGCGGCCGTCGATCTTGAAGGCCTGGCGGGCATACATGGGCATGAAGCGGATGCCGTGAGCGCGCATCCAGACAAGGGTCGGGTGGCTCTGGCGCACCAGCACCTCGACCAGGTCGGGGTTGGCGCGGAATTCCGTGACCCGCGCCATGTCGTCGAAAAACATGTCCGCCGGATAGCTGCCGAAATCGGTGTTCGCGCGCTCGTCCTCGCTGAGGTCGGGCATGATCTGGAGAAGGTCGTCGAGGCCGTCATAGACGACGCGCATGGCGCCGGCCGTAAAGCGTGTATTGCCGCCGCGCTCCTCCTCCCTGGCGCGCTCCAGCACCAGCACCGAGGCACCCTTCTCCCGCGCCGCCAAGGCCGCGCACATGGCGGCGTTGCCGCCGCCGACCACAATCACGTCCGCGTCACTCACGCCCTGCCCTCCATGATCGATGCGCGGATATGATCATATGGCGGAGGATGAGGCAAACGACGCACTTGCACCCGTCCCGCCTCTGCCGCTACCACTGCCGCCATGGCGGACCGCAACAGGATATTGGCCGAAGCGCGGACCTTGCTTGGCGCCGGGCGGGAGGCCGAGGCCGACCGCCTGCTGGTGCCGTTGCTCGAGGCGGATCCAGGCGATGCCGAGGCCATGGGCCTGCTCGCCGAGGCGCGCATGGCGCTGACGCCGGAGAACCCCATGGCGCATATCCTGATGGCGACTTCCGAGCAGCGGGCGGGACGGCCGCGCCGGGCCATCGCTCATGCGCGCTCGGCCTTGCGGCTCGACCCCGACAATGCGGCGGCGCTGACCCTGCTCGGCTTCTGCCAACGCGATGCCGGCGCGCCGGACAAGGCCGTAGAGCCGCTGACGCGCGCCGCCGCGCAGTTGCCCGGCTCCGCCGATGCGCAGCTCGCGCTGGCCAACGTGCTGCGCGACGCCGAGCGCCCGCAGGACGCCGTCGCCGCCTATCGGGCCGGGCTGGCGCATGACGCGGATTCGGTGGCCATTCACAGCAACCTCGCCGTCACCCTGCAGCAGCTCGGCGAGCTGGCCGAGGCACGCGAGCATTTCGAGGCCGCCATTGCCAAGGCGCCGGAACAGGCGGCCATTCACTACAATCTCGCCATCCTGGATCTGTTGCGCGGGCGTTTCGCCGACGGCTTCGCGCGCTACGACTGGCGCTGGCGCAAAGAGGGCGAGCAGAACCGGGCCCGGCCCTTTGCCCAGCCCGACTGGGATGGCACATCGCTCGCAGACAAGACCATCCTGGTCTGGAGCGAGCAGGGGGTGGGCGACGAGATCATGTTCGCGAGCCTGTTCCCTGAGGTCATCGCCGCCGCCAAGGGCGTCGTCATCGAATGCGAGGCGCGATTGCAGCCGCTTTTCGCACGCTCCTTCCCCGCGGCCGAAGTGATTGCCCGCCGCGACCCGCCCGACGCCCGCCTGCTGGCCGCGGATATCGACGTGCAAAGCCCAGCCGGCGGCCTTTGCAAATGGCTGCGCCGCGCGGCAGGGGATTTCAGCGCGCCACGCGCCTATTTGCGCGCCGATGGCGCGGTGACTGAGGCGCTGCGGCAGCGCTACGGCGCCTCGACCGTGGGTATCGCCTGGCACAGCAAGACGCCGTTCTGGGGCGATATCAAGTCGGCACCGCTGAGCCGCTGGCAGCCGATCCTGGCGACGCCCGGCGTCACCTGGGTCAATCTGCAATATG
>CAZVDW010000295.1:0-10370 GCA_964625645.1 uncultured Rhodospirillaceae bacterium | reverse complement strand
CGGCCGCCGCCACGGCGTCGAGGCCATCAACATCTTCGACGAGCATGGCGCCCTGAACGACGCGGTGCCCGAGGCCTATCGCGGCCTCGACCGCATGGAAGCCCGGCGGCGCGTGGTCTCGGCCATGGAGGCCGAGGGCCTGCTCGACAAGGTCGAGGATCACCAGCACGTGGTGCCCTATGGCGACCGCTCCGGCACGGTCATCGAGCCCTGGCTCACCGACCAGTGGTATGTCGATGCCGAGACCCTGGCCAAGCCCGCCATTGAGGCCGTCGAGGACGGCCGCATCCGTTTCGTGCCCAAGGCCTGGGAGAAGACCTATTTCGAATGGATGCGCAACATCCAGCCCTGGTGCATCTCGCGCCAGCTCTGGTGGGGCCATCGCATCCCCGCCTGGTACGGTCCCGACAACGAGATCTTCGTCGCCATGGACGAGACCGAGGCGCTGGCGGCCGCCGAGGCCCATTACGGCCGCGCCGTCGAGCTGAGGCAGGATTCCGATGTGCTCGACACCTGGTTTTCGTCCGGACTCTGGCCCTTCTCGACACTCGGCTGGCCCGAGCAGACGCCCGAGCTCGAGACCTACTATCCGGGCGACGTGCTGATCACCGGCTTCGACATCATCTTCTTCTGGGTCGCGCGCATGATCATGATGGGCATGCACATCATGGGCGATGTGCCTTTCCGCGAGGTCTACATCCACGCCCTGGTGCGCGATGCCAAGGGCCAGAAGATGTCGAAGACCAAGGGCAACGTTGTCGATCCCCTGTCCCTGATGGATGGCTACGGCACCGATGCCCTGCGCTTCACCCTGGTGGCCATGGCGGCCCAGGGGCGCGACATCAAGCTCGCCGAGGATCGCGTCGCCGGCTATCGCAACTTCGTCACCAAGCTCTGGAACGCCGCGCGCTTCTGCGAGATGAACGGTTGCCGCGTCGATGCCGACTTCGAGCCCTCCGGCTGCGCCGAGCAGACCAACCGCTGGATCGTCGGCGAGACGGTCGCCGCCGTCGGCGCCGCCGGCGAGGCCATCGAGGCCTACCGTTTCAACGAGGCGGCCCAGGGCCTCTATGGCTTCGTCTGGCACGGCTTCTGCGACTGGTACCTGGAGATCGCCAAGCCCGTCCTCTATGGCGATGACGGCCCGGCCAAGGACGAGACCCGGGCCACCGCGGGCTGGGTGCTGGGGCGTATTCTCGAAGCCCTGCATCCGCTGATGCCTTTCGTCAGCGAGGAGCTGCACGCCAATCTCGGCGGCTCGGCCTTGCTGACGACATCCGCCTGGCCCGAGCTTTCCGAGGTCGAGGTCGATGAGGCCGCCCGCGACGAGATCGACTGGGTCGTGCGCCTGGTCGGCGAGGTGCGCTCGGTGCGCTCGGAGATGACGGTGCCGCCGTCGGCCACGATCGCGCTGACCGTCGCCGACACCTCGGTGGACACCCGCGAGCGCCTGGCCCGGCACAAGGGGGTCATCGAGCCCCTGGCCAAGATCGAGCTGGCCACCGGCCCGGCGCCGTCGGGCACCGTGCAGGCGGTGTTCGAGGATGCCAGCCTGTTCCTGCATGTGGCCGATGTCGTCGACCTCGACGAGCAGCGCGGCCGCCTGGCGCGCGAGTTGGCCAAGGTCGCTGACGAGATCGCCAAGATCGACAAGAAGCTCGGCAACGAAAAGTTTCTCGCTCGCGCGCCTGAGGCCGTGGTGGCTGAGCAGCGCGAACGCCGCGACGAGGCCGAGCAGGCGCGCCTCAAGCTTGACCGCGCCATGGCGCGCCTGGCCAGCGTATAGCCTTGGCCGGCGGCGAGCATCCCCGCCTGCCGTTTGCCCGGCGCTTGCTGGAGCAAGGCGCCATAGATGCCGCCGACGCCCATATCCGGGCGCTCCTGACAAGCGAGCCTGAGCAACCGGATGCCCTGCGTCTGATGGGCGAGATCGCGCTGCGCAGGGGGCATGCTGGCGAGGCCGCGGAGCTGTTCGAGCGCATCGGCGATGCTGGCGGGTCGGGCGCGGCACACTATGCCCGCGGCGATTTCGCCAAGGCCGTCCCGGCGCTGGCCAAGGCGATCGCCTCCCGGCCGATAGATCAACGCGCTTGGCGCCTGCTGGGCGAGGCGTTGTTGGCGCTCGATGCCAGAGCGCCTCTCGAAGACCTGGCGGGCGCCTCTGGCCAAGAGGCCAGCCTGGATCCGGTAATCGTGGCAGGGCTGATGGTCTCTGCCGCGCTTGCCGCATTCGTCGCCGACGAGCCGCAAGCCTGCCGCCAATGGCTGGACGCCGCCGACAGGAAGCTGGCCGGCGACGGCAGCGAAGAGGCCTTGCGGGCGCTGCATCAGCGCGCCGTGCGGCGGCTGCTGGCGGACCGCGAGGAGCGCCGCGAATGGGATGTCGTGGTCTATGTCAGCTATCTCGACAGCCTGCTCTCCCGGCTTTCGCCCGAGCGCGCCGCTGCGAGCGACGTGCTGTATGTCATCGGCGACAGCCATTGCCTGTCGCCCGCGTGTCTTCCCGTCTCGTTCGAAGGCAGGCCGCATCGCGTGCGTCCCCATCTCGTGGTCGGTGCCAAGGCCTGGCACCTGGCGGCCGGGATGAACCCCAGGCCGGGGCCGCAGCGCATGGCTTTCGGTTTGGCCGCCGCGCGCGTACCCCGGGGCGCCAGCGTCGTCATTAGCTGTGGCGAGATCGACTGCCGCGCCGACGAGGGCCTGCACCCCTTCCTTCAGCACCACCCGGACATTGCGCCGGCGGATTACCTGGCGCGCTTCGTGGAGGCCTATCTCGCCGCCGTCCTGGCCTTGTTGGAGGGCCGCCGGGTCATCATCAGCGGCACACCCGCGCCGCCTGCGGAGCGCGCGCCTGCGACCGGGTTCACCGATATGGTGCGCGACTTCAACGAGGCGCTACGATCAGCGGCCACCGCGCGCGGGCTGCCGTTTCTCGATGCCTACGCGCTGTCCGCCGGCCCCGACGGCACCAGCAACGGCCGCTGGCACCTGGACGCCTTCCACCTCGTGCCCGAAGCATTCGGCACCCTGCTGGAGACCGTCGCCTGACGCAGCACCTCAGTTCGTCGGTGCCTCTTCGTTGGGAAACTCGACGCCGGCCTGGCGCAGCAGGTCGATATAGTCGTTGACCGTGGCTTCAGGGAAGTTCCAGCTGCCGAATTCCTTGCGGACGTTTCTGCCGAAGTCGGGATTGACCTGCAACAGCTTGGCGGCTTCGGCGCCCGCCTCGTCCATGCGCCCCATATCGACGTAGATCGCTGCGCGCAGCATATGGTCCCATTGCCAACCCCAATTCAGCCGCAGGGCGTGATTCAGCGCGGTGTCATGGTCGCCTTTGACGCGGTAATAATGCGCCAGGGAATAATGGTACCAGATCGGGTGGTCCGGGTTCATGACGATGGCCTTCTCGACCATCGCAGCGCCGCGATCCTGCTCTCCCATAAGAACCATATCCGCGCCCATATCAGCCAGAATCTCCGCATTATTTGGGCTCAGGGCCAGTGCTCTTTCTGCTGAAACGAGAAAAGCCTCCAGCTCTCCCCGATTGAATCGCACCAGCGCCTCGATATAGTGCGCCATGGCAAGGTTAGGATCGAGTTCCACTGCCCGCAGGGCGGCGGCCAGGGCGCGCTCCATGATGTCGGGAAGAGGGTTGAAACCGAATATCAGCTCCTCGCGATAGGCGAAGGCCAGCGCCGCAAAAGCAGCCGCGTCCTCAGGATCCTCGGCAACGGCTCGCTCCAGACATTCGCGAATCTCGCTGTGCTTTTCTGGTGTCGGCGTGGAGGCATAACTCGCAGCTTGGAGGTATACGCAATCCAATCCTGTCAAGCTATTCGGTGGCTTGCGCTCGGCCCGGCGCGCCTCAGCCAGCATGACGACACCCGAGAAACTGGATCCGATGGCACTTACGATGCCTTCGGTGATCTCGTCCTGGATGGCGAACAGGTTGGCGGCGGTAAGGTCGCGGTTGTAGGTCTTGGCCCAGAGGTTTGTGCCGTCGGCCGCATCGAGCAACTGGGCCGTTACCCGGAGCTGGCCCTCGAGGCGTCTGACGCTGCCCTCGACCACGTAGCCCGCGCCGAGGTCCGTGCCGACGGTGCTGGCGTCCACGTCCTGGCCCCTATATTTATTGGTCGAGTTGCGCGCGAAGACCAGGATGTTGGGGAAGTTGGTCAGTTGATTGATGATGTCCTCGGTCAGCCCGTCGCTGAAATATTCCTCGTTCGGATCGCCGGAAGGATTGCTGAAGGGCAGGACAGCTATCTTCGGACCGGTGGGAAGGGTGACGGCAAGATCGATCTCCGGCTGTGGTACTCGGTCCGGCGGTCCTATCAGCCAGGCGCCGCCGCCGACGACCGCGATCGCCAACACGGCAGCGGCGGCAAGTGCCCAGGACCGTTTGTACCGCGGCGTCGGCTTGGGTTGGACCGCTTCGCTGCCGATGCTGTAGGCGCGCACCGGCTCGGCGACATTCTTGACCGTATGCTCGCCGGCATCGCTGAATTGCATGTCGCTGCGGCTGCGCAGCGTGCTCTGCACCGTATCCGATACGACGATGCCGCCCGGCGACGCGAGGCCTTCGAGGCGCGCCGCCACGTTCACGCCATCGCCGTAGACCGATCCGTCGGCCTTCTCCTGGATATCACCGAGATGCACGCCGAGGCGGAACAGCATGCGCCGCGCCTCCGGTACCGGCGCATTGATCTCCGCAAGGCTGGCCTGGATCGCGACAGCGGCATGCACCGCGCCGGCCGTGGTCTCGAAAACGCTGAGCACGCTGTCGCCCGCCGTGTCCACCACGCGGCCCTGATTGGCCTCGATATGCTCGGCAAAGACCGCCCGCGCCGCATCCAGCGCATCGATGGTGGCAGTCTCATCGTCCGCCATCAGCCGCGTATACCCGACCGCATCCGCCGCCAGGATCGCCGCGACTTTCCGTACGACCGTGCCCTCAGCCATTCTCACTTCCCCTTACGCGCAGGTTACGCGCGGCGGCACGGCCGCACAACCGGCGCGGCGGCTCAGAAGATGGGCTCTGACGGCGTGTCGGTGGTGAGGAATTCGAGCAGGTTGCCGTCGGGGTCGCGGAAGTAGACCGATGTGCCCCACACCCCGTCGGCGGCGGGGCGGGGCACGGGGCCTTCGATGATGGCGACACCGCGCTCGGTGAGGAAGTCGATGGCGGTCTGGATATCGCCGTCCCAGCGGAAGCAGACATCGACGCTGCCGGCTTCGAGGCGCTCGGCGACGATATGGGCGGGCTCGTCGAGCCTTTGCACATTGACCACGGCGCCGCCGAGGCGCACCGGCATCACCTTCAGGGTGCCGGCGCGAAAGGCCGCCTCGAACGGCGTCTCGCCGCCAAGCGTGTCGCGGTAGAAGGCGATCGAGCGCTCGATGTCGCGCGCCATGACGACGACGTGGTCGATTGTGCGGATGGGCATGGCCTTAGCCGTCTTCGTTGGTCTCGTGTGGCGTCGCGTAATTGAGGAAGCTGTCGGGCAACGCCTGGCCCCAATAGACGCCGCCGCCGCGGCTCTCCTCGTCCCAGACCACCGGCTCGAAGTCGGGGGCGAAGACGAAGAAGCCGCTGGTATAGACCTCGATGCGGTTGCCGCCGGGCTCGATGGCATAGAGGTAGAAGCCTTGCGAATTGTTGTGCCGCGAGGGGCCGGCCTCGATGGTGATGCCATTTTCCATGTAGAGGTCGGCGGCGCGCAGCACGTCCTCGCGGCTGTCGACCCAGAGCGAGAAGTGATGCAGGCGCCCGTGCAGGCCCTTGACATCGGTGACATAGGCAACCTCGTGGTGGGTCGCCGACGAGCTCATCCAGGCACCGATCTCGGTGGCGCCATTGTCGTAGACCACCTGCTCGCGCAATTGCAGGCCTAACGTATTCTGGGCGAATTCCCGGTTGGCCCCGACATCCTTGCAGAGGATGGCGAGATGGTCGCTGCTGCGCACGCCGACGCCGTGGTTGGGGGTGCGCATGGGTTGGTTGCGCAGCGCCGAGCGCAGTCCCTCGGGCGCCTGGTATTTCTGCTCGTCGTAATAGACTTCCATGTCGTGGCCGTCGGGATCGCGGAAGCGGTAGCACTTGCCGTGGCCGAAATCGCCGTTCGACCAGCCGAGGCCGAGCGCCGTGGCCTCGATCGCCTCGGCGCGCCGCTCCAGGGCCTCGGGGCTGACCGTGCGCCAGGCGACGTGGCCGAGCCCGGGCGAGCCCGATTCGGTGAGCTTCAACGTGGTTGCGGCATAATCGCCATAGCCGCGCAGATAGACCGATTGGCCCTCGCCATGGACCTTCGCCATGCCGAGAATATCGCAGAAGAAGTGTTCGCTTTCGGCGGGTTTCGGCGTCAGCAGCTCAACATGCCCGAGATGGGCGACATCACGCAGAGGTTCCATGTCCAGTATCCTTATCGTGGCAAGTAGTGTTCAAGCACCGACCAGCTTTTATGTGCGGCGCCGCTCTTCATGAGAGCCTCCACTTCCAATTTGCTATGGCCCGCCTCGCGCAGCACGGCAATGGTGTCCGCGCCGGGTGCCGGTGCCGGATACAGCGTGCTGATGACGGATTTCTCCGGCCGGATCCAGGTCGGCAAGGGCACCGTCGTGCGATAGCCGCACGGGTGCGGGCCGCGGCGCAGCCTCAGCGAGCCGCTTTGCAGCCAGTTCGACACCGCATCCTCGCCGTCGTCTGTGCGCTCGGCACGGATCTCCGCCAAGGTCTTGACGGCAATGGCACTGGCGCCGGGCAGGTCGCAAAGCCGCTCCTGCAGATGCGCGAGAGTCATTTGCCGGGGGACGCCGATCCGTGCCATCAGCGTCACGCCGTCGCCGGGCCGGCAGCCGATGAAGGCCCAGCCGTCGGCGAGCTCGACCAGGCCCTGGTCGGGGCCGTCATCGCGGGCGCCCTGGCCGCTCGGCTCGGCACCCGGCTGGTGGGCGTCCGTTGCCACCATGAAGGGGAACTGCACCATCTGCGTGCCCATGGCGAGCGAGGTTCTGACATGGCTGCCGCCCCTGCCACGCTCGCGCGCGACCAGCGCCTGGGCGATGCCGAGGGCGGCGGAGAAGCCCGTGATGTAGTCGACGCAGGAGGCGATGCCGTGCAGCACGGGGCGGTCCGTCGAGCCATAGCGCACCGTGATGCCCGAGGCCGATTGCAGCACCGGATCGAAAGCGGGATCGTCCTTGTAGGCGCCACCTTCCGAGCCGCCCCAGGCGCTGATCTGGCAGGAGATGATGTCGGGGTTGATGGCGCTCAGCTGATCCTCCGCTATGCCGAGGGAGCGCGCCGAGCGATCGAGGAAATTGTGCAGCACCACATCAGCTTCGCGCACCAGCTTCGTCATCGCGTCGCGGCCGGCCTCGCTCTTCAGGTCGAGCACGATGGCGCGCTTGCCCTGATTGACGTCGATACCGAACCACACCGTTGAGAAGGGGCCGGCCAACGGAGCCGGCGGGTCGATGCGGATGACATCG
Source organism: uncultured Rhodospirillaceae bacterium (assembly GCA_964625645.1). GTDB lineage: Bacteria > Pseudomonadota > Alphaproteobacteria > UBA7887 > UBA7887 > UBA7887. The sequence goes on along the minus strand of CAZVDW010000295.1, from coordinate 2,879 downwards.
GCGCCATGCTCCGCCAGCATGCGGCCCGCCGCCGGGCCGGCGATGATATTCGACAGGTCGAGCACTTTCACGCCGTGCAACATGCCGGCATTGGCGTCACCTGTGCCTGTGCCCACCCGGGCCTGCTGGCTCTGCCAGGCCGCATCTGCCGCCGTGGCCGGCGACAGATCCGGCGAACGCGTACCCGGCCCTGCGATGGAGACGAAGCGTCCCGCCTGGCGCGCACCATCGAGATCGACGGTCACGCCGGCTGCACGCAAGGTTTCGTCGGCCAGCCATTCGGCGCTGGTCTGGACCACTGTCACGGGCACATTGGCGGCGCGCAACAGCGCTTCCCATTCGGCAGCCGGCTTCGTCTTGACGGCTTCCTCGATCCAGCCGATCAGGCGTTTGCGCCATTCCGGGGTGAGGGTGGCGGCCTGAAGGAAATTGTTGCCTTGCGCCAGCTCCGAAAACGGGCTGCCGGCGACCATGCCGCGTGAGATCGCCTTGTCGAGGACGCCCACGACCTGCAGGAAGGTGCGGGTCTGATAGACGTGATCCGAGGCGCAGACGAAGATCTTGCGCCCGTCGGCGCAGTCGTAGTTGCGCAGGCCCGGCGAGACATGGCTGCCGACATAGGCCGCAAGCTGGGCCACCTGCTCGGGCGTCATCTGTGCCCGCAGCTCGCGCAATACCGGGAAGACGTCATGCAAAACGTCGTTGTCGATGGCCGGCAGATTGTAGCGTGACGGCTGGCCTTCCACCTCGGCGATAAGCAACGCCATGGCCGACATCACCGCGTCAGCCAGGGGCACCTCGATGAATTGTCCCTGGCCCGTGCGCTGGCGGTGATAGAGCGCCATGGCGGCCGACACGGCACCAAGAATGCCGCCATAGGCCGAGGCCATGGGAATGGCGGAATAGATCGGCTCGCCGCCCAGCACGGGCCCGGCCGGGCTGATATTGGTGTAGACGCCGAGTGCGGCGTCGATGGTGCCTTCCCAGGCGGCCAGGTCGCGGTTCGGATCGCCCGCCGCGAAGCCCGGCAGGGAAAGGTATATGCGCCCCTCGCCGGCAAGCGCAGAATGGTCGAGGCCAAGCTTGGCGACGGCACCGGTGCGCATGTTCTCGATCACCAGGTCTGCGTCGCCTGCCGCGGCCCGGCAGCGCGCATTGCCGGCCTCGTCCTTGAGGTCGAGAGCCCATAGCCGCTTGCCGCGGTCGAGCAGAGCATCCGCCGGTTGGCTCTCGCTGCCGGGCTTAACGATCTCAAGGACGTCGGCGCCCTGGTCGGCCAGGAGCATGCTGGCCAGCCGCCCGGCCCAGCCGCTGCCCAGATTGACGACGCGAATTCCGCCAAGCGGTGCGTCAGGCATTCTTGTTCTCCGTCACAGGCCGCGGGCGCGCGGGCACGAGCTTATGGAAGGGCGTGCCGGCGAAAGCATCCCTGTCCCCGCTCGCCGTCAGCTCGTTCGGCGGCGTGCCCGTTACCCGCTCGATGCCGGCGCTGTCAGGATAGGAGAGACCGAGCCCGTTGGGCAGTGAAATATGACCGGGCCGCATCCGCGGGGTCGACCGCCAGCGCTGTCGCGTCGTCGCGCTTGAGCCAGCCGCGCCGTCAAAGCCCGCCCGCGCAATGTGTGATAGTGAATCTAGAGATGATAGATAAGAAATAGTATATACACGTATGGCGATCTAAATAGATATGGTTCTTATCGTCTTCGATGCGGACAACTTGCCGCCCGCTCGGGTCCAGCTGGACCGCCAGGCCGCAGTTGGCATGGCACAGCATACATGGCGTCTCCAGCCACTCCGGCGCCGTTCTCCCCGACATTGGTGCCTCCGTGTCGCCTTGGTATCCCCGGGCGACGGTAGGTGATTTCCCGCGGCGTCGCCAGGCCAGGCGGGCGGCGGCACGAATTCTTGAACGCGGGACTGGTTATTGTGTCAACGACGACTAAATTGATTTATGCAACGGATGCGCGTATAATTATTGATCTTGTAGCGATGCCGAAGTTGGGGGCGGTATTGCCTTGCGGGGAGGTAGCACCAGCATGTCTGGCGGTGCGATCGGGGAAGAATTGGCGCTGGCACCGTACGGGTCGCGACCAGGAGAGAACTGTCCGGCAGTGATCTTCAGGGCCGTCCTGACCCAGGACGGCCGAATGTCTTGCGACTATGTCAGTCCTGCGGTGCGGGCGATATTCGGCGTGACGCCCGAGCAGGTCGCGGCCAATCCGTTGGCGCTCGACAATGCCGTGCCCGACGATCAGCGGCGCGAATTCGAGAGCGCGGTGCGTGAGGCGGCGCGATCCCGCGGGCATTGGTCGCTCGATTACAGAATCGTCGACAAGCGCGGCCAGGTGCGCTGGATCTGTGGCAATGCAGCGCCGCAGGCCGGTGAGAACGGTGGGACCGTCTGGGACGGCATTCTGCTCGATATCTCGGAGCGCGTGCTGGCGCAGCGCAAGGAACAGGAAAGCGAGCAGAAATTTCGGCGCATGATCGAAATGTCCAATCAGGGCATTTTGGTTCATCGCTACGACGAGATGCTGTATGCGAACCAGGTCTTGGCTGACATGCTTGGCTTCGAGGCGCCGGAGGAGATTCTTGCGCTGGAAACGGTCGAGGGCCAGTTGCCCGAGGAGGATCGGGAGAACATCCGTGCCATTGCTGCGGCCCGTCTGAGGGGCGACGCGGCACCCGGACAATACGAAATCAGAGTGCTGCGCAAGGACGGCCAGGAGATTTGGCTGGACAACCACGCCATAGCGCTCGACTGGGAAGGCGAGCGGGCCCTTATGAGTGTCTTCAGCGATATCACCGCGCGCAAGCATGCGGAAGACGATCTCAAGGCGAGTGAGGAGCGTTTCAAGAACTTTGCCGAGACGGCGTCC
>CAZVDW010000294.1:0-5427 GCA_964625645.1 uncultured Rhodospirillaceae bacterium | reverse complement strand
CGGCCGCTTCGGCCTCGTAGGTAATAAGCACACGATGGCGCAGAATGTCCGCCCCGATCGACTTGATGTCCTGGGGCGTCACATAGCCACGACCATGGATGAAGGCATAGGCCTTGCTGGCCAGCGCCAGATAGATCGAGGCCCGCGGTGAGGCGCCAAAGTCGATATAGGGACCGATATCCAACCCGTGGGCACTCGGCTCGCGTGTCGCATGGACGATATCGACGATATAGCTCTTGATCTTGTCGTCGATGTAAACCTGATCCACCACCTTGCGGGCCGCGACGATGGCAGCGGTATCGACGACGGGCTCGAGCGGTGCCTCCTTCGCCGTGGTCGCCATGCGTTCGAGGATCTCCAGCTCCTCATCGCGCGCTGGATAGCCGATCTTCAGCTTGAGCATGAAGCGATCGACCTGCGCCTCGGGCAGAGGGTACGTGCCCTCCTGCTCGAGGGGGTTTTGCGTCGCAAGCACCAGAAACGGCTGCGGCAAGGCGAAAGTGTCCTCGCCGATGGTGACCTGGTTTTCCTGCATGGCCTCGAGCAGCGCACTCTGAACCTTGGCCGGCGCACGGTTGATCTCGTCGGCCAGCACCAGATTGGCGAATACCGGGCCCTTGCGCACCGTGAATTCGCCGGATTGCGGCTGATAGATCAGCGTGCCCATGAGATCCGCCGGCAGCAGATCCGGCGTGAACTGGATGCGCTGATAGTCCGCATGCAGAGCCTGCGCCAGGGCCACGGCGGCGCGCGTCTTGGCCAAGCCCGGCGCGCCCTCGATAAGCACGTGGCCATTGGCCAACAGACCCACCACCAGGCGTTCCAGCATGTATTTCTGTCCGACGATCGAGCGCTCCAGCGCCTTCATGACATCGTCGACGAATCCGCCCTGGGTTTCCACGAGGGCGTTGATTTCGTTCACATCCAACGGCATCTTTGCTTTCGAGCCTTTCTAAAATCAGCCTGCGGCGCGTGCACATATAACACAGCGAATGGCAGTCTCAACAGCGCCGCTGAATATGGCTCTGCGCACCCTTGCCGGCGAATGGCCGGATATGGTCAGCTAGCGTCGAACATCGTCATGCTCCTCGAAGCGAGGCGGCCATATGCTTTCGAGCAAGGGAAACGACGCCTTCACGGCCTTTCTGGTGCAGGTGGACCGCGAGACGCTGTCCATGCGCAAGACCAGCCGCCTGCTCGGCTAGATCCCCATCGTGATGGTCGGACTGCTGGCACTGGGCTCGGCACAAGGCTGGTTCGGCGCCGAATCGGACTCGGTGGCAGTGACCCTGGCGTTATTCGTTTGCCTTCCCTTGTGGTTCCTGTTGCAGCATTTCGCGAAACGGCAAATCAACCATGGCCTGGACGAGATGGCCGCCTGCTTCGTCGATCTTTATCCCCACTTCGCCGATAGTTATGCTGTCGCCCTCAAGTACCTTGCCACCAGTGCGACGGGCAGTGGCGTCGAGGTCGAGCTGATGGCGCGCTTGCCGGCACCAGATGACATACGCGACGATGAGCCGAACACCACTATTGTATAGTAAAGCAATATGACAACCGAAAACAGGGAGCACGACACGAGTCATGCGTAGCTATCAAGTCACCGAATGGGGACAGCCCCTCAGCCTTTGCGAACGCGAAACGCCGGAGCCGCAAGGAAGCGAAGTGCTGCTTCGTGTCACGGCTTGCGGCGTCTGTCATAGCGACGTGCACATCCGCGAGGGCCATATCGATCTCGGCGGCGGCGAGAAGCTTGAATTCGGCAAGCGTGGTGCCGCGCTGCCATTGACCCTCGGCCACGAGGCGGTCGGCGAAGTGGTGGCTCTCGGGCCCGCCGCCGGGGGCGCCTCGGTCGGCGACAAGCGGATCGTCTTCCCGTGGATCGGCTGCGGTGAATGCGAGTTCTGCCGAGGCGGCAACGGCTTTCTCTGCGGCACGCCCAAATTCATCGGCGCCCGCGTCGACGGCGGCTACAGCGACCACGTGCTGGTGCCCCATGGCCGCTTTCTGATTCCCTATGGCGACGTGCCGACCGCCCTTGCCTGCGTCTATGCCTGCTCCGGCATCACCGCCTACAGCGCCATCAGGAAGGTCGGGGCCCTTGGCGCCAAGGACTACCTGCTGATCGTCGGCGCCGGCGGCGTCGGCCTCAATGCCGTGCATATCGCCGGTGCCATGTCCGACGCCCAGATCATTGTCGCCGATATCGATGCGGACAAGCGTGCCGCGGCCACGGCGGCGGGTGCGACCATGGTCGTCGACAACGCCGACGCCAAGGTGCTGGAGGAAGTACGCGAGCTTTCCGCAGGCGGCGTCGCCGGCTCGCTCGATTTCGTCGGCATGCCGGCTTCGTCGCGTTTCGGCATCGATAGTCTGCGCAAGGGCGGCACTCATGTGATCGTCGGCCTCTATGGCGACAAGCTGGCGCTGGCCCTGCCCATGTTCCCATTGACCGGGATGAGCGTCCGCGGCTCCTACGTCGGACGCCTCGACGAAATGCGCGAGCTGATGGACCTAGTCACTGCCGGCAAGGTGCCGCCGCTGCCGGTGCATACGCGCCCGCTTGACGAAGCCAACCAGGCCCTTGACGACTTGCAGGCCGGCAAAGTCGTCGGCCGCTACGTGCTGGTGCCTTGATCAGCGGCAAACATAGCGGGCGTCGCGCACGCTGACCGCAGGCACCTCGCCGCGTGTCTCAAAGATGTCGTGGCACACCTTCAAGTCTTGCCAGAAGGTGTGCCATGGCGACTCGTGCTGGGCTTGGAGCCACGCCTCGCTGAGGCGCGCCGGAAAGGCGTGCACCCAGAAACGGCTCTGACCGCCATTCAAGGCGGCCTCCACCAGCGCATAGATCTCCTCGATGCCGGTATCGGTCATGGCGTAGCAGCCGATCGAGGCGCAGCTTCCGTGCACCATCAAATAGCTGCCGGTGCGCCCGTTGGCGCGGTCGTAGGCGTTGGGAAAGCCGAGATTGAAGGCAAGGTGGAAGTTGCTGTAGGGGTTGAGCTGATCGGCGCGCACGCGGTACAGGCCCTCCGGCGTCCGCATGTCGCCTTCACGCAGCTTGGGGCCGAGCCCACCGGAATAGCGACAGATGGGATAGGTCCTGAAAAGCTGCCAGCCGTCGCTCGCCTGCAACCAGACCTCGAGCTCTTCGGTCTCCTTGAAGATACGCAGAAAGACCGCTGCCCCGAGCGACAGGCCCTCGGACAGCAACTCGGCCGTCAGCCTGTCGCGCGCCGCCGCCAAGCCGGCAACGCGGTCCCGGGCTTCGACGGGCCAGACAGCCAGCAGCAGGGTGAGAGCAAGCCAGATCCTCAACATGACGGGAAGCATAGCCGCGGATCGTGGCCAAATTTCGGCGAAAATCAGCGCACCTTGCGGCGCGCCCAGGACGACAAATAGTCGATGGCCAGGATGGTCAGGCCGACCACGAGGATCAGTGCCGCCGTCTGATCATATTGGAACAAGCCCATGGTGGTCTTGATCTCGAAGCCGATACCGCCGGCGCCGACCAGACCGAGGATGGCGGCCATGCGAATATTGCGGTCGAGAATGAAAATCGTATAGCCGACCGTCTCCTGCAGCACCGACGGCCAGCCCGCCCACATCACGGTTTGCAGAAAGCCGGCGCCGCTCGCACGCACGGCTTCGTAGGTGCCGGGATCGACCCGCTCCAGGTTTTCCGCGAAGACCTTGCCGAGAAAGCCCGACACATGCATGCCGATGGCCAACACGCCGGGCAAGGGCCCGAGCCCGATCGCCGCCACGAACACCATCGCGAACAAGAGATCGGGCATGGCGCGGAGAAAGTTCAGCAGCTCGCGCGCGCCGCGATAGACCAGCGGATGCGGCGCAAGGTTGCGGGCGGCGAAGGGCGCGACGATGAAGGCGCCGAGAAAGGCGAGTGCCGTGCCCCACAGCCCGATGGCCACGGTCTCGCCCATCAATGTCAGATAGCGGTCGAGGCGGCCGAAATCGGGTGTGCCGAAGCGCCCCATGAATTCGGCCATGTCCGAAGCGCCCCAGGCAAGGGCTCGAAAATCGATCTGCAAATCGCGCGTGGCCATGACGAACAGCGCGGCCAGCGCCGCCAGCCACAAAGGAAAAGCGTTGATCGGCTTACGCGGCAGGGGCGGCAAAGTGGTCATATCACCCGTGCCCGAATGCGATCCGACAGCCGATCGAGGATGGTCACCGCCAAGTAGATGGCGAGCACGATCAAAGCCAGGCGGTCATAGCGGAACAGCCGCATGGCCATGGTCATGTCATAGCCGATGCCGCCGGCGCCGACGATGCCGAGCACCGTGGCCGCGCGCACATTGTGCTCGAAGACATAAAATGTGACAGCGATGAAATCGGGCCAAGCCTGCGGCATCAAGGCGTAGAACCGCACTTGCATGCGATTGGCACCGTGCGCCACCACGCCCTCCACCGGCGCGTCCGGCACGGCCTCGATCGCCTCGGCCAGGAACTTCCCGAGATAGCCGACGCTGACCAAGGCGATAGCGGCGACGCCGGGCAATGGCCCCAGGCCGACGGCGGTCACGAAGAACAGCGCCCACATCAACTCGGGCAGCGAGCGGATCGTCGTCATCGCCGCGCGTATCGTATGAGAGACCGCCGGATGGGGTGTCGCGTTGCGCGCCGCCAGCAGGCCGAGGGGCAGGCTCAACACCACCGCAATCAGGGTGCCCAGGAAAGCCATCTCGATGGTCTCGAGCATCTTCTCCGCCACCGTCGGCGCATAGGACCAATCGGGCATGGCAAGAATGTTTCCCAGATACTCGAACAGGCGTGCAAGGGACGTGAAAAAGTTTTTGTCCCCGAGCTCAAGCATCGGCACGGCGGCGCCAAGCACAAGCACCGCACCGAGTGCGCCAGCCACCATGGCGCGCGGTGGGCGGCCGTTAGCCGTGGGCCAGGCTAGTGCGGCCATGGTGGCGCCCATAGATGGTTTCGAGGATCTCGTCCGATAGCGCCTCGGGCGCATCATCGAAAACCACACGGCCGTCATTGAGCCCGACAATCCGCTCGGCATAACGGCGCGCGTACTCCACCTGGTGCAGGCTCACCACCATGGTGATCCCTTGCTTCTGTATCTCTCTCAGCAGGTCGAGAATCTCTTCGCTTGTCGCCGGGTCGAGGCTCGCAACGGGCTCGTCCGCCAACATGATCGTGGGTTCCTGGGCAAGCGCACGGGCAATGCCCACCCTCTGTTGCTGGCCGCCCGAAAGGCGATCGGCCCGATCCCAGGCGCGGTCGGTCAGCCCCACCCGGTCGAGCGCGCGCCGTGCCACCTCGATGTCGTCCTTGCGCATGAGGTAGAACAGGCTGGCCAAGGTGGAGCGCTTGCCGAGACGGCCGCACAGCACATTCGCCATGACATTGAGTCGGCTAACCAAATTGAAGCGCTGGAAGACCATG
>CAZVDW010000293.1:0-7289 GCA_964625645.1 uncultured Rhodospirillaceae bacterium | reverse complement strand
TGTCCGTTGCGCCTCCGAAGAGGCACCGCGAACAAAGCCTTCCTGACATATTACGCAAAGCATTTGCTCAAGACATCTAGGCCGCCGCGCCACGAGGACGTGGCGACCCGACGAGGTCATGTGCTTAGGATGCGTACACGTCGTTGGCCGTAACGGCACACCGCCGCCCACGCATCTCTTCCCATTCACAATGTCAAACAGCGACGCCAGCAGGCGCCCAGACGGCAATTTGCAGCGATACCCAGGGTCGAGACGACCTTGGCGACCACCACGACCGACAACCAATCTTTCGACCGGTCTCCGGCGCTGCGGTGGTCTCGCATCTCTGCTCGTGCAGCCTGCCCCGCCGCGACATGTCGATCCGCGCCGGGGAGCGACGTTATAGGCGCCGCCCCCGAAGCTTGTCAACAGGACTTCGGCGTTTTTGTGCCATCGATCTGCGATCGCTGAAAAATGCTGGGAATGGCTTTGTTTCCCGCCCCGCCACAGGCGCGGAGCGGCGGTGTGAAGCGAAGGCTTTTCCCTTCCTGATGGCAGGTTGCGTGTCACGCAAGCGCATTTGCCCGGATGAGACGGAAATTGGCCCACTCCTGGTCAGCGCGGGCCCGAATCGCCGGCAAACGGCTCAGACCAGGAGATTGACGCTCTGCAACAGCCCCAGGGCATAGCCGCCAGGCGCCGCCGAGAGGCCGTACCCGGCCTCTATGTCCGCCTGGTCTTTCAGGATCAAAAACCGGCGAACGAACTTGTCGACATATTCCGGATCCTTGAAATCCTCGATATCGACACGCGCGTCGATCAGGGCCTTCTGCGTTTCGATCGATTGCAGGGCGATCTCCTTGGGCAGGCCCAAGGTAAACGTCACCACCTCACGCAGGACCTTGTCGCCGAGGATATTGTAGGCGTTGGTGACCGAGCCGACATTGCGCTTGAAATACTCCGCTTCGCGCAGCGCCGGATTTCGCTCACCAAGATACTTCTCGAACTCGTTGGTCTTGAACTTGTCGATCACCTCTTCGACGAATTTATCCAACGCCAGGACAGCAAGACCTGTCGAGCCGAAGCCGAAGGCCCCGGCGAGCGCCTTGAAGCGGGGATCGATGAGCTTGTTGGCGAGCGCTTCCTTGTCGCTGAGCGGCTCCGTCATCACTTTGCGGATTCGCCCCATATATTGCAGCTCGTCTTCCAGTCCATAGGCAGATAAGGCCACGGTCATGAGGCGGCGGTCGGCAAGAAATTCCTCCACCGTCTCCACTTTCTGGGCGTTGGCACGGAAATAATCGACGTCACGCTGGGTCTGAGGCAGCCGTTCAAACGCCGCAAACTGCTTCGCGCGCGTCTGGGACAGCGACTGATAGACCGGAAAAGCCGCCTCAAGGGCGCCTCCGAACTGTATGCCGAGAAGTCCGACCATGCCATGCCTCCGGCGCCAACACGACGCCTCCTGCTCATCTAATTTGGCCTTCTTGTAATTTGGCCTTCTTGGCAATAAAAAGCAAACTCCGTGCCAAATCCCGGCCAATCTGCCCGAATCTCCCTCACGGGCACGAAATCACCACCGAGCCGCCTCTTTTCCGACCCAAGCCCGTACTATATAAGAAGCCACCGCGCCGCGCGGGCCGAAAGAATCGGCTGCGGGGGTCCGCGGCACAGCATCGGCGGACTGGCGGAGATCTTCATGAGCCGAGAACGATTTAGCGCTTGCGGCAGGCTTTTCGTGGCAGCGAGCATCGCCCTGTTCGGCAGCCTCGGCAGTGCCGGCGCGGAACCGCCGACCGTGCGGCTCGGCATTCTTCAGTTCGGTACCGTGAACTGGGAAATCGACGTCATCGAGCATCACGGCCTCGACCGCGAGCACGGCGTGGTGCTCGATGCCCGCCGCCTGGCGAACAAGAACGCCACCGCCATCGCCCTGAATGCGGGCGAGGCGGACATGATCGTGACCGACTGGCTCTGGGTCTCGCGCCAGCGTGACGCCGACTTCGATTACACCTTCGTGCCCTATTCCGAGGCCGCGGGATCGCTCATGGTGCATCCCGATAGGGGGATCAACAGCCTTGCCGACCTTGAGGACAAGGTGCTCGGCGTCGCCGGCGGCTCGGTCGACAAGAGCTGGCTGCTGCTGCGCGCCTATATGATCGAGAAGCTCGGCCGCGATCCGGCCGACATGGTCAAGGCCATACACGGCGCCCCGCCTTTGTTGCAGCACAAGTTTCTCGAGGGCGAATTCGACGGCGTGCTCAATTTCTGGAACTATTCCGCCCGGCTGCGGGCCGGCGACAGCGTCGAGCTGCTGCGCGTGCAGGACATTCTGCCGGCGCTTGGCGTGGAAGGCCGCCTGCCGCTGATCGGTTACGTCTTCCGGGAATCCTGGGCGGCCGAAAATCCCGAGGCCTTGCAGGGTTTCCTCGCGGCCTCCGCGGCGGCGCGCAAGATCCTCGTCGAATCCGATGCGGAATGGGAGCGCCTGCGGCCAATGACCCGCGCCGAGAACGATGCCGTCTTGGCCTCGCTGCGCCAGGGCTATCGCGACGGCGTGCCGCAAACATCCGCCGCCACGCAGCGCGATGCGATTGCGGCGGCCTTTGCCATCGTCGCCAAGCTCGGCGGGCGCGAGCTGGTCGGGCGCGCCACGCAACTCGCGCCTGGCACCGTCTGGCAGGGGACGCCGTGAGCCGAGCCGCCGCCATAGCCCGCGGACCAAGCCCCGCACAGTTGCGGCTGATCTCCTTCCTGTCGCTGCTGGTCATCTGGGAGGTGGCGGCGTTGCTGCTGCAGTCGCGCGAGTTGCCGGATTTGTGGCAGGTGGCGAGCAAGTTCTGGGTCGAGCTCACCGACGGCCCCCTTCTCAGCGACCTCGGCATTACCCTCTTCAGGGTATTGGCCGCCTTTCTGCTTGCCATGGTCATCGGCACGGCCATCGGCATTGTCATGGGTTACAACCGCCGCCTCGATCACCTCTTCGACGGCTGGTTGATAGTGTTCCTCAATATCCCGGCCCTGGTCACGATCATCCTTTGCCTGGTCTGGTTCGGCATCAACGAGGTCTCCTTCATCGTTGCCGTCGCACTCAACAAGATCCCCAACGTCGTGATCACCCTGCGCGAAGGCACCCGCGCCATCGACCGCGACCTTTTGCAAGTGGCCGAGATCTTCCGCGTCAGCCGGAAGCGCACCTTCTTCCACTTCTTCCTGCCTCAGCTCTATCCCTATCTGATGGCTGCCGGGCGGGGGGGCATCGCGCTGATCTGGAAGATCGTGCTGGTGGTCGAGCTGATCGGCGGCTCCAGCGGCATCGGCTTCCGCATGGCCAACTTCTTCCAGTATTTCGACATTGCCGGCCTGCTGGCCTACACCATGGCCTTCGTCGTGGTGATGCTGTTGGTCGAGATCGCTTTCGTCGAACCCCTGGAAAGGCGCCTGACGCGGTGGCGGAAATGACCGCCGCAGGCTCGCAGCTTTCGGTCCGCATCGACCGCAAGGCCTATCCCGCCATGGCGGGCGAGCCCGACAGGCTGGCCATCGAGGGGCTGAGCTTCGCCGCCGCGGCGGGTGAGTTCGTCTGCATCGTCGGCCCCTCGGGCTGCGGCAAGACCACCATGCTCAACGTGGTTGCCGGCCTCGATCACGCGGCCGAGGCGGCGATCGAATTCGCCGGCAAGAGCGACACCAAGGCGTCGCGCATCAGCTACATGTTCCAGACACCGCGGCTGTTGCCCTGGGCGACGGTGCGCGAAAACGTGCGCCTGGTGCTGCCGCCCGAGGAGACCAACAGTGGCCGCGCCGAGGCACTGCTCGGGGAAATGAAGCTCGGCGACCGCCTCGACGAATATCCCAACCGGCTTTCCGGCGGCATGCAGCGGCGCGTGGCGCTGGCGCGCGCTTTCGTCACCGAGCCCGAGCTGCTCTTGCTCGACGAGCCCTTCATTTCGCTCGACGGGCCTGTCGCCGACCATTTGCGCGGCATATTGCTGCAGCTCTGGCGGGCCCGGCCGACGACCGTGCTCTTCGTCACCCATGACCTGCGCGAAGCGATCTACCTCGGCGACCGCATTCTTTTCCTCTCGGGTGCGCCGTCGCGCATCATCTTGGACGAGCCCGTGCCCATCGAGCGGCCGCGCGATGTCGAGGATCCGCGCATCGAAAGCTATCGCCAGCAGCTTCTGGCGGGCAATCGCCTGCTCTTGCAGGGCTTGAACACGGTTTCGGATGCGCCGACGGAAAACGAGCCGGACGACCAACAGGCGGCGGGAGGTTCGAGGTGAACGAGGTTTCCTCGGAGACGGCAACGCGTTGGGCACTAAACGCCCGCGATGTGCAGATGAGCTACGGCCCGCGCAAGGCGCTGAACGGCGCCACCATCGCCCTTGCCGAAGGCGAGTTTGCGGCGCTGCTTGGGCCCAACGGCGCCGGCAAGACAACGCTCTTTCAGCTTCTGACAGGCCTGTTCGTGGCCGATAGCGGCTTCATCGAGGTGGATGGCACCGATATCAGCCGCAACGCGGTACCGGCACTGTCGGGCATCGGTGTCGTCTTCCAGCAGCCCACCCTCGACCTCGACCTGTCGGTGGCGGAGAACCTGCGCTTCCACGCCAGCCTGCACGGCATCGGCGGCGCCGAGGCCCGGCGGCGGGTTACATATGAGCTTGAGAGGCTCAATCTCGCTGATCGCGCCGATGAGAAATCGCGGGCGCTGTCGGGCGGCCAGCGCCGCCGGATCGAGCTGGCGCGGGCGCTGCTGCACCGGCCGAAGGTCCTGCTCATGGACGAGCCGACGGTGGGCCTCGACCCGGCCAGCCGCCGCGACCTGCTGGCCTATGTCCTGGAGCTCAGGCACGAGCGCAAGATGGCCATTCTATGGGCAACGCATCTGGTCGACGAGGCGGAGCAGGCGGACCGCGTGGTGGTTCTGCACCGCGGCAGCGTATTGACCAGCGGCAGCCCCCAGGCCTTGGTCGAGGAAACCGGGAAGGCCGATCTGCATGACGCCTTTGTCGCACTGACCGGCGACGAAGCTTAACCTTTTTGTCAATCCGGGAGACACGCACCTTGACATCACCATTTCTCAAACTCGGTGTTGCACTGATCGCTAGCCTATCGTGGAGCGCCGCCACTTCGGCTGCCGGCACCGGCTACATCTTCGTCAGCAACGAATCCGATGACACGGTCACGGTCATCGACGGCGACAGCTTCGAGGTCGTCAAGACGATCGCCACCGGTGATCGCCCGCGCGACATGCGCTTCAGCCCCGACCGCAACCGCCTCTATGTCGCGACCAGCGGCGACGACCATATCGAAGTGATCGATATCGCCACCCTTGAGGTCAGCGGCACCATCGAAGCCGGCGAGGACCCGGAGATTTTCCAGCTCGACCCTTCCGGCAGAATTATCGTGGTCGCCAACGAGGATGACAACGAAGTGACGGTCACCGACGTTGCCAGCGGCAAGCAGCTGCGCGTGATCGAGGATGTCGGCGTCGAGCCGGAGGGCATCACCTTCCGTCACGACGGCAAGGTCGTCTTCGTCACTTCGGAAGCCACCAATTCGGTCCTCATCATCGACCCCTGGGCCGGCGAGATCGTCGACGAGGTGTTGGTCGGCAACCGGCCACGCCGCGGCATCGTCACGCCTGACGACAAGGAATATTGGGTCACCAACGAGCTTGGCGGCTCGGTCAGCATCCTCGACGCCCAAACCTTCGCCCTTCTCGGCGATGTCTATTTCGAAAAGCGCGGCATGCGCCAGGAAGACATCAACCCGGTTGACTTTGCCATGACCGCCGACGGCAAGACCGCCTATATCACCCTCGGCCGCGCCCGCCACGTCGCGGTGGTCGATGTGGCCAGCCGCGAAGTGGAGGAATTCATCCTCGCCGGCGACCGGGTCTGGGGCGCGGCGCTCAACCGCGACGAAAGCCTGCTGGTGGTTACCAACGGCGCCAGCGACGATATCACGATCATCGACACCGCGAAGAACCGTGCCATCAACGCCGTCGCGGTAGGGCGCACCCCGCATACCGTGCGCATCGACGACTGATGCGCAGATTTATAGCCCTTGTCGCAATGCTGCTGGCCGCGCCCCTGGCGCTGGCCCAGGACGACGACACGCCGACCCTGACCATCGGCTATCTCGATATGGCCGCGGATGCGCGCTACGACGAATGGGGCATCCATCCCGTCGATATCCGCTCTTCGACCGCGATCGTCGATCGCCGCGGCCTGGCCGGCGCGGAGCTGGGGTTGGCGGACCTGCAGCGCCTCAAGCGAGTCGCCAAGACCGTGTTCGCCATGGCTCACGCCCGGGTTGCGAACACCGAGGCGATGCTGGCCGAGATTGCGCGCATGCGCGAAGCCGGCGCCGCGGTGTTCGTGCTCGATGCGCCGTCCGCCGTGGCGGCGAAGGTGGCTGCGGCCCTGGCGGGCGAGGATGTCTTGCTGCTTAACGCGACGGCCCGTGGCGACGCCCTGCGTGGAAGCGATTGCCAGGCTAATTTCTTCCACATTGCCGCCAGCGAGGCGATGCTGGCGGACGCGCTCGCCCAGCACCTCAAAGAGCGCGATTGGCAGGAGATACTGGTGCTCCAGGGCCCTTATCCGCGTGACGCCCAAGCCGTGGCGGCGTTCATGCGGTCGGCAATCCTGTTCGGCCTTGAAGTTACCGAAATCCGCGACTTCGTTCTCGGCAATGACCCGCGGGCGCGCGAGGCCAACGATCTCGACTTCCTCACGGGCTCCGCCGGCTACGACGCCGTATTTATCGCCGACGTCCATGGCGAGTTCGCGCTCGGTGCACCTTACCGCACCCAACGCGCCGCGCCCGTGGTTGGCGCATCGGGTCTGGTGCCGCGCATCTGGCACTGGTCCTATACGCGCCACGGCGCACCCCAGGTGCATGGCCGCTTCGAGCGTCTGCACGGCCGCCGCATGGGCGAAGCGGATTGGGGCGCCTGGGTCTCGATGAAGGCGATCGGCGAAGCGGTTGCGCGCACCAAGTCGCGCGAGGTCGCGGATATAGCTGCCTATTTCCGCGGCGAGCAAATGCGTGTCGATGGCTCGAAAGGCCCGGGCATGAGCTTTCGGGCCTGGGACAACCAGTTGCGCCAGCCGATCATGCTCGCCACCCAGGACTGGGTCAGCGCGCGCGCGCCGATCGAGGGCTTCAAGCACCGCACCAACGATCTCGATACGCTGGGGCTGGGTGAACGCGAAACCGAGTGCGAATTTTGATGCCAAGCGCCGCGCACGCTAGAGCATTTCCGGGCTAGAGGGAATCGGTTTGATGGGCCAAGG
>CAZVDW010000292.1:0-17295 GCA_964625645.1 uncultured Rhodospirillaceae bacterium | reverse complement strand
AAATACCCCATCTGCGTCGGCGGCTGCGTGCCTGTGTGCACCACCGAGGCCTGCTGGTGCGAAGCCGACGACAGGTGTTGACGGCTTAGGCGAGCGAGCAAGCGGCGGCGGCCGAGATGTGGCCGCCGCCGTAGTGCTTGCGTGAGCAGCGACTGCGCCGGCGCTGTCCCGATGCGGCTCCGGCGCGGCAAAAGGGCAGAGCGACGGCCCCGAGCTGTTGCGTCTGGCCAAGATAAGCGATTGATCGACAACCAAGATCAGCTATTGGGTTCGTTTCGCAAGACGCCTTGAGTTATGGGGACATCACGCCAATCTTGTCGGTACCAGGAGAATTCGGTACCAGTCACTGAGAATTCGGTACCAGTCACTGAATTTATCGTAGTTGTTGCTTACGAATATACAATCTTTAGTTCGGTGACAGGGACCGAGTTCTGCCGAATTTTGGATCGTAAAGTCGGTGAATTACTCGCATAAGTTGGGTGACAGTCACTCAATAGATAGTAGCGTAAATGATTTGATTATCTTCTTTAAGTTGGGTGACAGTCACCCAACTTAAGATAGTAACAATAATGCCATTATCATAGTTGAAGTTGCGCGACCGGGATTCTGCTGATCGCGACGACACGTGTTGAGGTGCGCGCCTTAAGCGATCGACTCGTCCGGTAGCGTGGCCATGAGGCCCGCCCCCAGCATCACCATCGTCGCGATGGGGCCGCGGGCGTAAGCCGCGGCGGTTTTGGCGATGTCGGCCAGCGCCGCCGCCTCGGGCAGGGGCAGGCCGGCGGGGGGTGCCATGGTTGCGGCCGTTTCCTCCGCGGCTGTCTGGGCGCGGGCGTGGAGGGTCTCGACTTTGGCTTGCGCCGCTTCGATCGCGGCGGGCGAGAAGACCGAGGCCGCGGCGAGCGCCAGCAGGCCGGGCCAGGGCGCGAGGTGGCGGTAGAGGCTGGGGATCATGGGGCGATCCGGCGGTGCCACGGGGGCGCTGATCTGGCGCACCAGGGCGGCGGTATCCGCGTCCATCTCGGCCATGGCCATGATCGGCGGCAGATCGCGCACCCGCTCGGCGGGCGCGGTCTGTTCGATATCGACAGGCGGCCGTGCTGCGCCATCCCCGGCCAGGAAGCGGGCCAGCGCTGGCATGGCGAAGAGATTGCCGGAGTTGCCCTTGTTGTAGGCCTCGACGATGGCGCGCACCGTATCGAGCGCATGCGGCCCGACGCCGGCGATGGCAAAGGCGGGCAGGGGGATCGGTGCCGCCCGCGTCAGCCCCGCCTCGGCAATTGCCGTCTCCGCCGCCGCCGCAAAGCGCCCGGACGCGAAATGCGGCCTCAAGCACCCCCACACCCAAGGCAGCAGCCCCGGTGTCGCCGCCATGTGGCGGTAGATGAGATTGACCATGCCGACACCGGTACAGGCGCGGATGTCGCGATAGAGCGCCGCCGTCTCGGCGTCGGCCTCCGCTTCGGGGATCTCGCTGGTTCCGCTCATAAGGCGGTCAGTCTAGCCGAGAGGGCGCGGCAGGGGCAGGACATAAGCATTCGGGGCTGACGCGCGCCGCGGCGCCACGGTATACATACGCCGTGTTGGCGGAAGGCCGAAAGACGTGGCGAAACGGAAAAGAAAGCAACGGCAGGAAGGTTCGACGCGTGCCGAGCCGTCGGGGCGCGGCGCCACCTTGCAATGGCTCGTCGTGGCGGCTGTCGGTATCGGTGTTCTGGCGATCACCATTATCCTGTCGGGGGATGACACGGTGGAAGTGACGGTTCCTGGCCTATCGGCCGAAGCCCGGCAAGGCCAAGCCTTGTTTACAAAGACCTGCACCGAATGCCATGGCGAGAACGCCTCGGGGAGTGACCGCGGCCCGCCGCTCATCCACGACACCTACAATCCCGGCCACCACGACGACCGCGCGTTCTATCGCGCAGCGAGCCACGGCGTGCGCCAGCACCATTGGCCCTACGGCGATATGCCGCCGCAGCCCGGCATCAGCCGAAACGAGATGGCCAAGATCATTCGCTTCGTTCGCGAGACCCAGGCCGCCAACGGCATCGTCTACAAGCCCCATCGCATGTGATACCGAGGCTCAATGACAACGACCCGTTTGAGCGCATGATTTTCGCGGCCGGCCAGGGCCTGTTGACAATTATCGTAGCGCGATGACGGTGGCGACGAGGTGCTGACGACGCTGCAACGCTCAGGCGACAGCCTCACGGGTCAATTCTCGGGGCGCGGCATGAGCGACGATCAGCCGATCGGCGGAAAATATGCCGGCAAACGCGGCGCTTGACGCCGGCCGGCCGCCGCCACGGCTCAGCAGCATTTGCCGCCGAGCGCCTCTACCACGGACTCGAAGACATCTTTCAGCTCCATGCCCAGCGCCCCGAGCGCGGCGATGATGACGATCGAGATGCCGGCGACGATGATGCCGTACTCGATGGCCGTCGCGCCGCGCCGATCCGTGAGCAGGCGGTGCAGCGAGAACCCGGCCACATCGGTCGCCAGAATGGCTGCCAGCCTCTGCTTGACGCTCTTTTCGACCACACTCGTCCCCGCGTGTTGCCGGCTTCAAAGCTGTACGCTCATGGTAGCCGCACCTTGCCCGCCGATCAAACCGATTTCATCGCGGCGGATAAGGCTCCAGGCTCGGCTGTCTGCGTATCGGGCGAGGCAAATGCGCAAGTTGGGCGGGCTGGCGCTGGGCAAGCCGACGGCGCGCCGTGCAGGCTAACCGAGCTCTTCCAGCAGCGTCTTGGCCGCCTTGAGGTCGGCGGTGGCGAATCCTTCGCCGAACCAGTCGTAGACTGGAGCCAGGACTTCGACAGCCTCGCTGCGCCGGTCCCGGCCTTGCCAATGGCGCGCCAGTGCCGTGGCGGCACGCAGCTCGAGGGAGCGGGCCTGCCTCTCCTGCGCCGTGCGCATGGCATCCTTGAAGCGGGCTTCCGCCTCGGCCGGCGCCACGCCGAGGGATATCTCGCCGCCGAGACGGAGAATGTCCGCCTCGACCCAGCGTTCGCGCGTCGCCTCGACGATCTTGCGGGCCTGCTCGATGGCCGCGCCCGCCTCTTCGAGCTGTCCGGCGGCGAGATGGGTCTCGGCCAGGAGCGCCGTGTAGTAGGACTCGCCCATGCGCGCGCCGGTCAGCTTGCAGCCCTCCAGGCCTTCGCGAATTTGCGCGATGCCTTCGTCAACATGACCGCGTTGCGCCATCACCCAGCCACGGACCACCTGACAGCGTGCGATGAACATGGTGATGCCGTGCTCGGTGGCAACGCGCACCGCTTCCTCGGCGTTCTCGTCTGCGCGATCCGGCTCGCCGCGCAGCACCGAGACCCAATTGCCGTAGGTCAGCGATTGCACCAGGCTCATGGGATGGGCCAGGCGCCGGGCCAGCGCCACGGCACTATCGAAGCTCTCCGAAGCCTGGTCCGGATAGCCCAGCATCCACAGGGTCAATCCCTCGAACACGCGGGCACAGACCCCCGGATCATGGCCGCCATAGACGATTTTGTGGGCCTGATGGGCCTCGATATCGTAGGCCTCGCGGCCATGGGCCGTATGCTCGCGCGCGGACAGGAAATCGCCCTGGCATAGGTTGGTCGTCCAAGCGGCGTGATGGCCTTGCAGGAGCAGGTCGGAATCGTGCTCGGCGTTGGCGACCTGCATCAGCTCGCCGGTGAGGCCGCTTGCGGTATCGTAGGCGCCGCGCACGTTATGGAAATGCCAGAGGCCCCGGGTCGCGATGAAACGCTCGGAGGGGCTGTCCACTTCCTCGCTGAGCGCTCTGGCGCGCTCGAAGACGGCATCGACGGGCTCGACCAGGCCGCGCGTGCTGATCAGCGCCGTCCCGAGCGCCAGGTTCAGGGCGATCTCCAGGCGTTTTCGCGCATCGTCATCGGCGATCATCTCGACGATCTCCAGGCCGTTCTGCAAATGGATGACCGCTTCCAGATTGGCCGAGCGCTCTTGGGCCCGCCGGCCGGCCTTCAACCAGTACTCGACGGCGGGACCGGGCAGGTCCGCCTCCGTGAAGTGGCGTGCCAGCAACTCCGGCTCCGCTTCGCCGATTGCCGGGAAGTCGGTGCGCAGAACCTCGCCGATGCGGGCGTGAAGAACCTGCCTCCTGCTCTTGAGAAGGGACTCGTAGGCGACCTCCTGAACCATGGTGTTCTTGAAGGTGTAGATGGCGTCAGGCGGCTCGCCGCGCCGGGTCACCAGCTCCGAGCTGACCAATTGGTCCAAATCCACGCCGAGCTCGTTCTCGCCTTGCGGCGCGACCTTGGCGAGCAGCTCGTAGGAAAACTCGCGGCCGATCACGGCGCCGATCTGGGCAATCTCCTTGACCGGAGACAGGCGGTCGAGCCGGGCCATCAGCGAATCCTGCAATGTCGCGGGGATGGCAAGGGGGGGAAGGGGGCCGTCGAGCACATAGGCGTCCTCCGTCTGCTTGAGGAAGCCCGCTTCCAGCACGGTCTTGGTCAGCTCTTCGACGAATAGCGGCACACCGTCGGTCTTGGCGACGATCTGTTGCAAAACGTCTGTCGGCAGGGCCTTGGCGCCGGCAACCTTGGCGGCCAGATCGGCACCCTGGCGCCGGCTCAAGCGGTTAAGCTCGTGCGCGGTGACATGGCTATAGCCGGACCACGGCGGCTCGAACTCCGGACGATAGGTCACGACCAGCAGGACGCGCGCGTTCCGGATGCGATCGATAACCGCCGTCAGGGTCTCCAGGGTGGACGGATCGACCCACTGCATATCCTCGAAAATCATCAGCACCGGCTGTTGGCCGGACAAAGCCACGGTTTGCTCCAAAAAGGCCGCAATCGTGCTCTCCTTTTGCCTTTGCGGGCTCAGGCTCGACGGCGGATAACGATCCAGGGGCAGGGACAGCACGGCCGCGAACAAGGCTGCCACACGCGTCACGTCCTCGGCCGAGCGCTTTAGCAGGGCTTCCAGCTTGTCGAGCTTGTCCGCCGGCGTGTCGTCGCGCTCGAAGCCGGCGGCACGCGCGATCTGTTCGATGATGGGATGGAAGGCACTGTTGGCGTGGTATGGCGAGCACTGGTAGCGCAGCCGTATGTGCGGCTCGGCGGCGATGCGCTCGCGCAAGGCCTGGGTGATGCGGCTCTTGCCCACACCGGGCTCTCCCGAGAGCAACACCACCTGACCTTCGCCGTCCTCGGTTTGCTGCCAGCGCTCCAGCATCAGGCCGATCTCGTGCTCGCGGCCGACCAGCGGGGTCAGGCCGGCGGCACGACGGGCGTCGAAGCGGCTCTCGGCGCCGCTGTCTCGCACCACGCGCCAGACCCGCATGGGCTCGACGATGCCCTTGAGGGCATGTTCGCCCAAATCCTCGTATTCGAAAGCTCCGCTGGCCAGGCGGTGGGTCGAGGCGCCGATGAGGATCTCGCCGGCCCCGGCCAGGGCCTGAACACGCGCCGCAATGTTGGGCGTCTCGCCAACCGCCGCCTTGGGCACCGAGGCGTCGCCGGCGCCCGTATCGCCGACGACCACCGGACCCGTGGCGATTCCGGTACGCACGCGCAACTCGGCCGATGTGGGGACCGCCTTGAGTGCGGTGACGATATCGAGGCCGGCCCGAATCGCGCGCCCGGCGTCATCCTCATGGGCCTTGGGCCAGCCGAAATAGACCATCAGGCCGTCGCCGAGATATTGCGCGACATGGCCCTCGTAGCGCTGCACGACGTCGCCGCAGGTTTGCTGATAGGTCTGCAGAAGGTTGCGCAGATCCTCCGGGTCGAGTGCTTCGGACAGCTCCGTGGAGCCCACGAGGTCGCAGAACATGACCGTGATCTGGCGCCGCTCCGCATCGCCGGTGGCTTGATGTGTCTGCGGCGTGGCGTCTCGCCGGGGCGCGTCGGGTGCTGCCGTTGCATGGCCGGCCGCGGCCTTGAGGAACGTCATGCGATGCCCCATCGCCGTGATGCCGAGCTCCTTCAGGGCATCCGTGTCGAGGTCGGGGAGGTGCGCCAGCTCGATCGCGTTCTCCTCGAACGCGTCGGCGTATTTTTCGAGGCCCTGTTCCTGCAACCATTGACGAATCTTCGGCATCCGCATCCTCCGGAGCACACCATATACAAGTGACTGCGTGCCCGCACCAGCGCAGGTGTATGGAAACCGAACGACCTATGTTCGTTGAATTCATTCGCGGCGATCTGGTCGAAAATCGGCTGCTGCGATCAGGCGACAGGAAACTCGATCCAGAACGTGCTGCCTTCGCCGACAACGCTCTTGAAGTCTACTTTGCCGCCCATGCTTTCAGCGAGCTGGCGGCTGATGGTCAGGCCGATGCCGGTGCCTTCGATTTTCGATGCTTCGGCGCCAAGGCGGGAAAACGGACGGAACACCTCGTCGTGTTTCTCGGCGGGAATTCCGGGCCCGGTATCGCTCACGTTGATCCGCCACATGCCGTCATCGGTGGCCACCGCACCTATTGTCACCGTGCCACCATCCCGGTTGTATTTCACGGCATTGGAGAGGATGTTGAGCAACACCTGCCTGAACTTGCTTGGGTCGGCCTTGACGAGCATTTCCGATGTCACCGTGGTATCGACGTTGACGGCAATATCGCGCTCTTTCGCAAGCGACTGTACCAGAACCAGGCTTTCGTCAATTGTACTTGTCAAGCTTACGGATTCCATTGACAAGATAAGCTGACCTGTCTCGACCCGGGACAGGTCCAGCACCTCGTTGACCAACCCCAGGAGGTGCTTGCCGCCGTCGAGTATCTGATCGACGGAGGCTCGCTGTTCCTCCGTCAGCTCCTTGTCGGGGTAGTCCCGCAGCAGTTGCCCGAAACCGAGAATGGCATTGAGCGGCGTTCGCAGCTCGTGGCTCATCGCCGACAGGAACTCGGTCTTCGCCTGACTCGCCTTCTCCGCCTCGGCCTCGGCGCGCGTGCGCTCGGCGACCTCCTGCCTAAGCTCCTGGGTCCTCTCCTCGACGCGGGCTTCCAACTCCTGATGGGCGCGGTGAAGCTCCTGCTCCGCCCGCCAGCGCTTGCTGATGTCGTGCATGTGGACCGTGAACAGGGTTTGATCATCCTGTTTCAACACAGAGATTGCCGCTTCGGCGGGAAATTCGGTGCCATCCTTTCTGAGCCCGGCCACTGCACCGCGCTCGTCTATCAGGCGACCTCCGACGCCGGACTCGGCGAAACGTCGGATATGGCCCGCATGTTCGGATCTGAATCGTTCCGGCAAAAGGATATCCAGGGGCCTGCCTAGAACCTCGTCAGAGGAATAGCCGAATATGGACTCCGCCCCGTGGTTGAACATGTGGACATTGAAGTCGTCGTCGATCGTGATGATGGCGTCGGGGGCTATGTCGAGAATGCCGGCCAATCGGTTCTGCGATGCCTTGAGCCTGGCTTCGGCCCGGTTGCGCTCGGATATGCGGCCCCGCACTTGCCGCACCCCGAAACCAAGCCCGGCGATTCCCAAGAGCCAGATCCCGGCATGTGTCGCGGCGAAGACGCCCATGGCGTCATTCTTCGCCTCGAGATACGGCGCCATGGGAACGGAGACTCCGACACCGCCGCGAAAATCGCCAGTCTTGAAGCCCAGGTGGCCGTGGCACTTATCGCAGCCCGGTTTCATATACATCGGACGCATCAGACGAAAATACGAAGTCCCGGCAATATTCGAAATCTCACTAATTTCGTCGGCGCCGGCCTTGAGCCTCAGAAGCGCCGATCTTTCCCACTCATCAGGGGCGTTGGCGGGGCGCAACAGTACCAGGCCGGTTATCTTGCCGCGTATGCCATAAAGGTTGGTGTAGTCCTCCATGAGTTGACGAACCATATAAGCGGGATTGAGTAACGTCAGCTTCCGACCGGACGGCGTTTCTATGTCGCGCTCGGGGATGTGGCTGAGATAGGGGCTGGGCGGCGTATCCTCCGTAACGGGCACATAGACGCCGCCATGCCGCGTGCCCCACAGCCTGAAGCCCTGGTCCTTGTCGAAGTTGGCGATCGCCTCCATGCGCACCAATTCCATCGCCTGTTCGCTTATCAGGTGGATGTTGCTCGAAAGAGAGCCGACGATAATCGCGGTCCATACGATCGCCGCAGCCGCGATATAACGCCGGATCAATCCTGATCCCGAAGCAGAATTCGGATTACCCATAGCTTAGAGCAATAGTAGACTATCATTTATTGCAACCTTAGGGGTCGGCGCGAATCCATCGCGAGTCGCTGGCACGAATCTCCTCCTATCCGAAAGCGATGCTGATATTTGCGAGACCCGATCGGCATCTTCGACATCTTAGAACAGTACCGCCTCAGGCTCGGGAAGGGAAGGGGCCGGGCCAGAGGCGGGTGGTTCGCCGGGATCGCAATGGTCTGGTTTACATCGCCCTCACCTCGACAAGGAACTCATCCACCTGCGTGCTCAGGAATGCTGATTGTTGGGCAAGCTCGCCCGCCGCGCCGAGCACTTCGCTGGCAGCCTTGCCGGATTCCGACGATGACTGGTGCACGCCGGAAACATTGCGCGTCACTTCCTCGGTCGCGGCGCCCTGTTGCGTCACCGCGGAGGCGATGGTCGCAGTCCTCGTAGCCGCAAGCAATGGCGAACAGGCGCGCCCGGATCAAGTCGGCGTAGGCGTGAGTG
This sequence comes from uncultured Rhodospirillaceae bacterium, assembly GCA_964625645.1. Lineage (GTDB taxonomy): Bacteria > Pseudomonadota > Alphaproteobacteria > UBA7887 > UBA7887 > UBA7887. The sequence continues at coordinate 8,665 of CAZVDW010000292.1, read as the reverse complement.
ATGTGCGCCGGATCGTGCCCATCGGCCAGGCAAGCGGCAAGACGCGGTGCAAGGTCGAGCCGTCCCTCGATGCCGCGCGGCACCAGCACGCCGCCGTCCGACGACAGCCGCCCGCCATCGAAGCGGGCGCACAATTCCTTGCCCGCCACGGCTGACAGGCCGCCCTATGTTGGCGTCCATTCATAGGGCGTGTTCGGGCCGCTCCGCTGCTCCGGCAGTATCGTCGTGATCCGCCCTTCCATCAACCGCGCTTGCCTCCCGGTCGCCGCGGATTTCTTGATCCTCATGCTCGGATTCCAGATTGCGCAAGCGGTCGGCCACGTGGCTCGACGGTTTTGTAAAGCGGGCCAGCATGGAATACAGCACAGGCACGATGAACAGTGACAGCACAGTAGAGAAACTTACGCCACCAATGATAACCCAGCCGATTGACTCTCTGCTCTCCGCGCCTGCTCCGCTGGCAAAGGCAAGGGGAATGGCGCCACAGACCGTCGCGATCGTGGTCATCAGGATGGGCCGGAAACGAGCAAGCGAGGAGCGGATTACCGCCTCGCGCACATCGGCCCCCTGCTCCCTCAGCTGGTTCGCGAATTCGACGATGAGAATGGCATTCTTGGCCACCAGACCGATCAGCATCACCATGCCGATCTGCGAATAGACGTTCAGCGTGATGCCGGTGAGCAAGAGCGTCCCCAGCGCTCCCGTCACCGCGAGCGGCACCGATAGCAGAATAATGAACGGATGGATGAAGCTCTCGAATTGCGCCCCCAGCACCAGATAGATGATGACGATCGCCAGGATGAAGGTGAGCAACAAAGACGACGATGAATCGCGGAACTCGCGCGATTGGCCGCCATAGGTGATGCGCGCTTCTCCGGGCAGGCGGTCGCGGGCCATGGCATCGAGATAGCCGAGGGCCTCGCCGAGCGTGTAGCCGGGCGCAAGCGAGGCCGAGATCGTCACCGCCCGCATGCGGTCGACGCGATTGAGCTCCTTGGGGCCCGCCGCCTCGGTCAGGTTGACCAGGCTGGACAGCGGTATCAACCTGCCGGTGGTGTCGGAGCGCACATTGATGTTCGTCAGGTCGTTGGGTGTCACGCGATCTTCGTCGCGCGCCTGCATGACGACATTGTACTGGACGCCGCGGTCATTGAAGGTGCTGGCGAAGCGCGAGCCCAGCATGGCCTCGAGCGTCCGCCCGATAGACTGGATGGAGACGCCCAGATCGGCTGCCCGGTCACGGTGTATCTCGACGCGCAATTCGGGCTTGGTTTCCTTGAAGTCGCTTTGCACGCTCAGCAGGTTGGGATTTTCCGCGGCGCCTTCGAGGATGATGCCGCTCCATTCGCGCAGCATGTCGTAGGACGGCCCGCCGATGACAAATTGCACCGGCGTCTTGCGGCCGGGCTGATTGAGACTTGGCGGATTGATGGCAAAGACCATGGCACCGGGAATGCCGAGCAATTGCGGAAACATCTCGGCGACGATCTCCTGCTGCTTGCGCTCGCGCTCCTCCCACGGCTGCAACACGACAAAGGCAATGGCGAAATTGACCGGGCTGGGGCGGCTCAATCCAGGCGCGACGACGCCAAAAATGGTGTCCGCCTCGTTCTTGTCGAACAGCGATTCGAGCTTTTGCTCGGCCTCCTCGAGATAGGCGCGGGTATAGTCGATGGTCGCGCCTTCGGGCGCGTTCAAGACCACCAGAAACACACCACGGTCCTCGGTGGGCGCGAACTCCTGGTTGATCTGGTCGTAAAAGCCCTTGGCCACGAAAGAGATTACTATGCCAACGAATATCATCACCACCGGCAATGCCAGGGCGCCGCGTAAGAGAAACTCGTAACCCCTGTTCAAGGCCTGAAACAGGACTTCCGTCACCTTGTACAGCAGGCTCTCGTGCTCGTGCGAGACCAGCAGCTTCGAACACATCATGGGGGTCAGCGTTAAGGCGACCAGACCGGAGAACAGCACGGCGGCGGCAACGGTCACGCCGAACTCGCTGAACAGGCGGCCGGTATTGCCGGTCATGAGCGAGATCGGAATGAATACCGCGATCAAGGCCAGCGTCGTGGCGATGACCGCAAAGCCGATTTGACGGGCGCCGCGATAACTCGCCAGCAGCACGGGCTCACCACGCTCGATGCGGCGGTGGATATTCTCGAGCACGACAATGGCGTCGTCGACGACAAGCCCGACGGCCAGCACATAGGCGAGCAGGGTCAGGACGTTGATCGAATAGCCCAGCGCCGCCAGCACCATGAATGATGCCGTCAGCGAGACCGGAATCGCCACCGCCGGGATGATGGTCGCCCTGAGATTGCGCAGAAAGAGGAAAATGACGCCAACCACCAGAGAAAGTGCCACGAACAGGGCGTGGAAGACGCCATCGATCGAGGCATCGACAAAACGCGATCTGTCATATGCCACTTTCATATTCACTTGTCGTGCCAGGCTTGGCCTGATCTTTTCGATCTCCGCCAGAATGCCTTCGGCGATGGCCAGCTCGTTGGCCTTTGACTGCTTGACGACTCCGAGACCGATCGCCGCCTCGCCATTGGCTCGCACTTCGTAGCGCAATTCCTCGGTGCCAAGCTCGACATCGGCGATCTCGTGCAGCCGGATCAGGTAGCCGTCTTTTTCGCGCACGACCAGATTGCGGAACTCTTCGGGTGTCACCAGCGCCGACTCGGTACGAACCGTGAATTCGCGCAGATTGGATTCGATGCGTCCCGACGGCAGCTCCACGTTTTGCGAGAGCAGGGCCGCTTCCACGTCCTGCACCGTGATGCCGCGCGCCGCCATGGCCCGGCGATCGAGCCATATGCGCATGGCCGGCTTGCGCTCGCCGCCGATCATCACCTTGGCGACACCCGGCACCACCGAAAGGCGATCGACCAGATAGCGATCCGCATAGTCACTGAGCTCGATGGCATCCCACTCGTCGCTGGTCAGGGCGATCCAGAGCATGGGCCGGGCATCGGCCTCGACCTTGGAGACGATGGGGGCCTCGACATCGAGCGGCAGGCTGCCGATTGAGCGGGCGACCTTGTCGCGCACGTCGTTGGCCGCCGCATCGACGTCGCGGCCGAGCACGAACTCGATGTCGACCTGGCTGCGCTCTTCCCGGCTCTTGGAGGTGATCAGCTTGATGCCTTCGATACCGGCAATGGATTCCTCGATGATCTGGGTGACCTGGGTCTCCATGATCTGTGCCGATGCGCCCTTGTATAGGGTGATGATCGATACTGTCGGTGGATCGATGTCGGGATATTCCCGAACCGCCAAGCGATCGAAAGCGAAGAGCCCGAAGATGATCAGAACAAGACTTACGACGGTGGCGAATACCGGCCGTTTGATGGATATGTCGGAAAGAACCATGGCTTACTCCGCGGCCGCCGCCTCTGTCGGGCGCGGTGCCACGTTGGCGCCGTCCCTGACCTTTTGCACGCCACCGACGATGACGGCCTCGCCTGCCACGACGCCGCTGACCACCTCGACCTCGCCCGGCATGCGCTGCCCGAGCTCGACGGAGGACTGGCGGGCCTGCCCCTCCTCGACGACGAAGACATAGCGTTGCGTGCCATTGGCCACGACCGCCTCTTCCGGGATGATCACGGCCTGGTGGCGTGTCGATATGCCCAGCTCGACCAGCAGGAACATGCCCGGCTTGAGCGCTTCGTCGGCATTGTCGATGAGGGCACGGATGGTGACGGCCCTGGTCACGGCATCGACGCGGCTGTCGATCGATGACACCTGGCCGAAGAAGACCTTGCCCGGATAGGCCTCCGTGCTGGCGGCGACCTCCTGGCCCGGCTGCAGGTAGGCCAGGTAGCGCTCGGGCACCTGAAAGTCGAGCTTGATGACGGCTATGTCGTCAAGCGTGACGATAGGGTCGCCCGGCTCCACCAAGGCGCCGACCGATATGTTGCGCATGCCCAGGCGGCCGGCGAAGGGAGCGCGAACCTCGCGCTTCGAAAGGCGGACGCGCGTGGCGGCCAGGGCCGCTTCCCAGCGCTTGACCTCGGCCACGGCAGCCTTGAGGTTGGCGGCAAGCTCGTCCACCCGTGCTTCGGCGATATTCTGGGTTTGTATGAGCCGCTCCGCCCGGGCATAGAGCTGACGTGCGTTTTCCAGGCGCGCCTGGTGGACCGCGATCTCCGCCCGGCCGACCTCGATCTCGGCCCGCTGGATGCCGCTGTCGAAGCTGATCAGCACATCACCCTTCGCCACCCGCGCGCCTTCCGCGAAATGGATATCCGTCACCAGTCCCATCTCGTCCGACATCAAGGTGACGGATTCGTTGGCGCGGGCCGTGCCGATCGCCTCGAGCGTGACAAGAACCGAGCCCACCCTTGCGCCGGCAATGTCGACAGCGGTCGGTGGCCGCTCGCTCTTGGCGGCCGTATCGCCGCCACCGCCCCCTATGAAGGGGAGAGAATCGCGGTTCTGATATGCCCACCAGCCGCCGGCGCCCAAGGCACCGACGACAATCAGCTGAATGAACAGCGAGCCTATGGTTTTGTGCAGGCCTGCCACGGAGTTAGCTCCTTACCTGGAATGCAGCGGATTATTTCCGCAATTGGCTCCGGCAACAAGGGGCTGGCATGCAATGCTGGCATGCCGTGCAGGCATTTACGCTCGCCCATCGCAGCGTGTTCCAATTACGCGAAACATGCTCTAGCCTTTGGCGCTAACATGACCGTCCAGCTTTATTATCATCCGATTTTCCTTCAGCACGACCCCGGACCCGATCATCCGGAACGCGCTGATCGTCTCCATGCGATCATGGATGCGTTGGATTCCCATCATTTCGCGGATTTGAGCCGCTGCGAGGCGCCGGAAGCGACGCTTACCCAGATGTATCGCGTGCACCCGCAATATCATGTGGATCAGCTACTGGCAGCCAGCCCCGCGGTGGGAAGAGTGGCAATCGAGGCGGATACGGCGATGTCGCCAGGCTCCGCAGAGGCCGCCTTGCGCGCTGCCGGGGCCGTTTGCGCTGCCGTTGACGCTGTCATGGCCGGCGAGGCGAAGCGTGCCTTTTGTGCCGTCAGGCCGCCCGGACATCACGCGGAGCCGGCTCGCTCCATGGGCTTTTGTCTGTTCAACAATGTCGCGATCGGTGCTCGTCACGCCCTGGCCGAGCATGACTTGGAACGCGTGGCGATCGTCGATTTCGACGTGCACCACGGCAACGGCACGGCGGCCGCCTTTGCCGACGAGCCCGCCGTCATGTTCGGCTCGACCCATCAGATGCCCCTCTATCCGGGGACCGGCGGCGCCGCCGACGTCGGTGTCGGCAATCTGGTCAACATGCCATTGCCACCTGGCGCGGCCGGGCCACATTTCCGGGCCGCCTGGGGCCGGTTCCTGTCTCGCATGGCCAAGTTCGAGCCCCAGCTGATATTCTTATCTGCCGGGTTCGATGGGCATCGCGACGACCCTCTGGCGCAATTGCGCTTGAGCGAGCGCGACTTCAAGTGGATAACTCAAGAGGTCGTGCAAGTCGCCGAGCAATGTTGCGGTGGCCACGTCATATCGACCCTCGAAGGCGGCTATGAGCTGACCGCGCTGGCAACATCGGTTGCCGCCCATGTCAGCGTGTTGATGGCCGAGTGAAACAAGGCGGAGGGGGAAACATGGCAAAGGCGTCATCTCAAGCTGATAGCGATCGCTTTGACGACGTAGACGCGATGAGCTTCGAGGAGGCATTGGCCGCGTTGGAAGATATCGTGCGACGCCTCGAAGAGGGCGATATCGACCTCGACGGCGCGATCGAGGCCTATGCGCGTGGCGCCGCGTTGAAGCGTCATTGCGAAGGGAAATTGAGCCAGGCTGAGCAGCGCATAAGCCGCATTGCCGTGGGCGCCGATGGCTCTTTGAGCGCCGTCTCGGAGAACGACGAGACAAACGCTTGATTGATATAGAAGCGGCATTGCAGGCGTCCGCAGCGGCGGTCGAAGATCAACTCGCGGTTTTGATTCCTGAGATTGCAGGTAGTCACCGCCGCCTTGTCGATGGCATGCGTTACGCCGCGCTGGGTGGCGGCAAGCGCCTGCGGCCTTTCCTGGCGCTGGAATGCGCGCAGCTGTTCGGTGCTGACATAGAGGGAGCCTGTCGGGTAGCGGCTGCCATCGAAATGGTACATTGCTACTCTCTGGTTCACGATGACCTGCCGGCCATGGATGACGACGCGCTGCGGCGGGGCAAGCCGACGGCGCACGTCGCCTTCGATGAAGCCACCGCCATTCTTGCCGGCGATGCCTTGCTGACCCTTGCATTCGACGTCCTCGGCGATCCTGTTACCGACGGCGATGGCAGTATTCGCGCGGCCTTGGTGCTTGCCTTGGCACGGGCGGCGGGGCGGGACGGCATGGTCGGTGGTCAAATGATCGACCTCGAAGCCGAAAAGCGGACACTCGACCTTGACGCAATAATCGAACTGCAGGCGATGAAGACCGGCGCGCTTATTGCGGTGTCCTGCGAAGCCGGGGCCATCCTGGGGCGGGCATCGGAGGCTGACAAAGCCGCGCTGGCCGGCTATGCCGCCGACCTTGGTCTCGCCTTTCAGATCGCCGACGACCTGCTCGATATTGAAGGCGATGTCGAGCAAGTCGGCAAAGGCGTCGGCAAGGATGCGGCGGCGGGCAAGGCTACGTTCGTCTCGCTGTTGGGTGCGGGCGAGGCGCGATCGCGGGCGGCAGGCCTGGTGTCGTCCGCCATCGGCCATCTCGACAAATTCGATGAACGCGCCGATGGGCTGCGTGCCGCGGCCCGCTTCGTCGTGCAACGCCGGCACTGAGCGTGGGCAAGATCCGTGTGGACGCTTTGGTGGTTGCCCGCGGCCTTGCCGATAGCAAAACCCGAGCCCAGGCCTTGATTCTCGCGGGCAAGGTATTCAGTGGCACGCGGCGATTGGACAAGGCCGGACAAGCCATTGCCGAGGACGCGCCGCTGGAGGTGCGGGCGCGCGACCACCCCTGGGTCTCGCGCGGCGGCATAAAGCTGGCGCATGCCTTGGCGGAATTCTCCATCGACCCGTCAGGCCGCATCGCGCTCGATATTGGCGCGGCCACCGGCGGCTTCACGGACGTGCTGCTTGCCAAAGGCGCCGCACGCGTCTACGCCGTCGATGTCGGCCATGGGCAATTCGACTGGCGTCTGCGCGGCGATCCGCGCGTGGTGGTGCTCGAGCGCACCAATGCGCGCCACCTGACATCGGAATTGGTGCCGGATGCCATCGGCATCGTGGTGTGCGATGCCAGCTTTATCGGCTTGCGCACGGTGTTGGCGGCGTCACTGGACTTGGCGGCAGCGGGGGCACTGCTGGTTGCCCTGATCAAGCCGCAATTCGAGGTCGGCAAGGAGCAAGTCGGCAAGAACGGCGTGGTTCGCGACCCCGCCCTGCATGAGGAAGTATGCGCCGATATCCGAACCTGGCTTGATTCTCTGCCGAATTGGCAGGTGCTGGGCATCGTCAAAAGCCCGATTACTGGCCCGCGCGGCAACGTCGAATTCCTCGTTGTGGCGCAGAAAAGCGATGTCGGCACCGTTGTGTGATGGCCATCACTGTCTGCCCCGGCCGGCCAAGCTATGTTCCTTCTCAACGACCTCCCAAACTCACACACACGGGTCGCAGCGCTCCCCACCCCAATTGAGCTGCGGCCCGATTTTTTTGTTTTGAGCCCGCGGAAATTGCAGAGGCCGTCCAAGGCCCTGATTACCGTGGCAAAGACTCTTGCAAAGCCACCACATCACGAACGACGATGTTCTGGCCATGCGCCTCAACGCCCAGTGGACGCAGCTTTGCAAGGGATCGCGAAAAAGTCTCCGGCTGCATACCCAGTCGTCCCGCAATCAGGGATTTGTCCGTCGGCAGGTGAATCGTGGTGGGCCCGGACTGTTGATGCGGACATAGCTTCAAGAGGAAGTCCGCCAATCGCTCCGATGTCGTATGAGCAGTCAGTTGCTCTACATCTTGAACGAAACGCCGCAACCATTGCGACATCGCACCCATGATTTGAAAACAAAGACCAGGATCGTCGTGCAATCGAGCTAAAAACGGTTTCGCCGGCACCACCAGCATCCGCGCATTCTCGACTACCCCCGCGTTGACGGGGTAGAGGCCGCTATCGAACATCGCAGCTTCAGCAAATGATTCAGCAGGCCCGACCAGAGCTATGACAGCTTCGTGCCCACTTTCCGATAACCGAAACAACTTCACCCAACCGGAAAAGACCACATAGAATGCGATCGCCGGGTCGTCCTGCGAAAACAACAACTTATCCTTAGAATATCGGCGCACATGCGCCTCGGCCAGCACTGTCCGCACAATCGCGCTATCCAACCCGTTAAACATGGGCAAGCGCAATAGGACGCTAAGGTCGTCGTTTTCCATTCCGGTTTGTCGCCGGAATGTCCCTTCGTCGAGCTTTTCCATGGTCATGCGGTCCTCCAAACGAACGCCGACACATATCCTTTTACAAGGAAATGACCGCTCCTTTTACAAGGAAACGACCGCGCTGAGAATCTCTGAGTTGGGACTGAAGCAAAGGATGTGCCCTGCGCTGTCATCAACCCACTTTCCGGCTCAGCCAGGATCGCGACGATCCGCTCTTCCGTGCACCGTGATCGCCTCATGTCCGTCTCCTCTGTGACGGAC
>CAZVDW010000291.1:0-1768 GCA_964625645.1 uncultured Rhodospirillaceae bacterium | reverse complement strand
CAGCGCCTTCTGCAGCTGCGCCCGCGAGGTGCCCGGGTTCGACTGGGTGTCGTAGTCGGTGACCTCGATCTTCTTGCCGAGAATGCCGCCGGCGGCGTTGATTTCTTCCACCGCCATCATCACCGCATCGGTCCAGTTGGTGCCGATGGCCGCACCGTTGCCGGAAAGCTCGATAACGTTGGCGATCTTCACCGTGCCCTCGGCACTCGCCGCGCCAGGAAGTGCGAACAGCGCCGCGGCCAGCGCCGCGACCAAAAATCTCATCATGATGGTTTTCTCCCTTTATTCATTTGTTCACGCGCATCACCGGTAAGCTGTGGCCGAGGTTTTATAATGACAGTAGGCCTCCAGACTTGGCAAGGTCGCCAGCAGGGTCGAGGACAATGTTCATTGGTCTCAGCACCCGTGGCGGCGGGCCGGCAACGTTACCTCTGGCTTGACTCGCGACGGTCGTCGCCTCGAAGATGTCGCCGACGGCAACGACATTCAGGGAGGGCCGCTCATGGCACGGGCTTTCGATCTTTCCGGCGCGCTGGTCGACGGCGGTGTCGCCGCCGGCCGCATGCAATCCTCCTTCGAATGACTGGCTTCGAGTGACTGGTTTGCGTACACGACGAGCGCGCCTCGGCGTCGACATCGGCGGCACCTTTACCGACCTGGTGCTACTCGATTCCGACGGCCGAACCTGGTTCGCCAAGGTCTCCTCGACTCCGGAGGCGCCCGAGTGGGTGGTGGTAAGCGGCATCGAGCAGCTGCTGGGCGAGGCTGGGCTCGACGCGGCCGCGGTCGAGGAAGTGGTGCACGGCACCACCGTCGGCTCAAACGCGCTGCTGCAGAAGGCCGGCGCGCCGACTGGATTGATCACCACCAACGGCTTTCGCGACGTCCTGGAGATCGGCCGACTGCGCACGCCCGGCATGTTCGATCTGAGCTGGGAGAAGCCGGAACCGCTGGTGCGCCGCCGCCACCGGCTGGAGGTTGTCGAACGCATTGGCGCCGACGGCGGGGTGGTGACGGCACTCGACGAGGCAGGCCTCATCGAGGCCGGGCGGACGCTTCTTGCCGAGGGCATCGAATCGATCGCCGTCTGCTTCATCAACAGCTACCTGAACCCGTCGCACGAGCGCCGCGCCGGCACGCTCTTGGCCGAGCACTTCCCCGACCTCGCCGTCAGCCTTTCCGTCGACGTGCTGGCGGAGATGCGGGAATACGAGCGCACCAGCACGGTGGCCGTGAACGCTTACGTGCTGCCGGTGCTGGCGGCCTATCTGACGCGACTGGAACATGACCTTGCTGGCATTGGCATCGAGGCGCCGCTCCTGGTGGCGAACTCCAACGGCGGGCTCGCGGCGGTGGCGACGGCGCGCGACAAGCCAGTTTTCTTCATCTCCTCCGGCCGCTCGGCCGGCGTCGTCGGCGCCAAGCACTTGGGCGACGCCATTGGCCGGGCGAACCTGATCGTATTCGATATGGGCGGCACCACGGCCTCGGCGGCGCTGGTGCACCAGGGCGAGCTCTCGCGTCTACAGGAGTACGAGTTCCGCGCCGGCATTTCGGCCTCGAGCCGTTTCATCAAGGCTGGCGGCTACCTGATGCGGGTACCGGCCGTCGACGTGGCCGAGGTCGGTAGCGGCGCCGGCTCGATCGCATACGTGGACGCCGGCGGCCTCTTATGCGTCGGCCCGATTTCGGCCGGCGCCGATCCGGGGCCCGCCTGCTATGACATCGGTGGCGACGAGCCGACGGTGACCGATGCCAACCTGGTGCT
>CAZVDW010000290.1:0-1526 GCA_964625645.1 uncultured Rhodospirillaceae bacterium | reverse complement strand
GGCGATCTGCGAGGCGGTACGGCGACCGTCGATGCGCTTCGTCGCGGCGAAATCGCCCGAGCAACAAGCGTTGCTGGTGCTGCATCGAAGCCGCACGCTGCTGGTGCGCCAACGCACCATGCTGATCAACGCGATCCGCGGCCATTTGACCGAGTTCGGGATCATCGCATCGGTCGGCCGGCGCGGCCTGACCGCTTTGCTGACACGGCTGCGGGAAAGCGAGGACGGCGGGCTGCCCGGTCTGGCGCAGCGCTGTCTGATGAGCCTGGTGGCGATGCTGGAGAGCCTGCAGGGCGAGATCGCGGTGCTCGACAAGCGGCTGCTCGCCTGGCATCGCTCGAGCCCGACATGTCGACGCCTGGAAACCATCCCGGGCGTAGGACCGGTGCTGTCGACCGCCCTTGTCGCCGCCATCGGTGATGGTGCCGCGTTCGTCTCGGGGCGGGATCTGGCCGCCTGGATCGGCCTCGTGCCGCGCCAGGCCTCGACCGGCGGCAAGCCGCGCCTGGGGCGGATTTGCAAGCAAGGCGACGCCTATCTGCGATGGCTGCTGGTGGCCGGCGCCATGTCGGTGATCCGACAGCAACGCAAAACCGGCTTCAAGGATAATTCCTGGCTGGGCGAGCTGGCCCGCCGCAAGCCGACCAAGGTCGCGGCGGTGGCGCTGGCAAACAAGAACGCGCGCATCGCCTGGGCCGTACTGCGCTCGCAAGAACCGTATCGCCAATCCATCCCCGCCGCAGCCTGAGCGCTGCCGGGAACCAGCTTGGCCGAGTGAAGAGGACAAGATGCAAGACCGGTCGATCACCGGGGAAGAGGAAAACCCGCGACGGGTAGCGAGCGCCATAGCTCGAGCTCCTATTTGGGACCTCTTCCGCGGATCGCATCTGGGCCAGCGACCATACGTGTCGCAAGAACAGGCCGAACACATATCCGCACCCGACCAGTTTGCATCACCACCCAATTCCCTCTTGCCAAGTCGGGGCCGTCCACACATACCCGAAAAGCCACCTTGGACCATCAAATGGGTCTTTATCAGTGTCGTTTGGTATCAGTGCTATATCGAGTGGGCAGCTTATGTCCCGGGTCGAGCTGACAGGCCGGCCTGCTTGCCGCATTGAGGCAATCAGCCGGCTTTGTGATAGCGGTCACAGAGCGCTTTGCGTTCCTCAGGCGATAATGCCCATCTTCAGAAGGAGCGCGGTATGTTTGAATTGTTTTTGGTGCTTGGGCTGCTGAGTGTGATCTCGGCGTCCATGCTGTGGCGTTGACAGGAATCTGCCTCGATCGAGACGCTTTCCCCAGCGCTATAGCTTAGGGCACACTCTGGTCTCCACGTCATGCCAAACGGCGGGAGATCACACGTGACGGCTGACAAGACTCCGGCGAAGCCACTCGCCGGTATCCGCGTACTCGATATCGCCACCTTCATTGCCGCGCCGTTCTGCGCCACGTTGCTGGCTGAGTTCGGGGCCGACGTCATCAAGATCGAGATGCCGAAGAGTGGCGATCCGGTGCGCCGTCTC
>CAZVDW010000289.1:0-2083 GCA_964625645.1 uncultured Rhodospirillaceae bacterium | reverse complement strand
CTCTCAGGGCATCCGCCCCGCCATCAACGTCGGCATCTCGGTCAGCCGTGTCGGCTCGGCGGCCCAGGTCAAGGCGATGAAGCAGGTCGCCGGGCGCATCAAGCTGGAATTGGCGCAGTATCGCGAGATGGCGGCCTTCGCCCAGTTCGGCTCCGACCTCGACGCGGCGACGCAGCGCCTGCTCGGTCGCGGCGCGCGGCTCACCGAATTGCTCAAGCAGGGCCAGTATTCGCCCTTGCCGATCGAGGATCAGGTGGTGTCGATCTTCGCCGGTGTGCGCGGCTATCTCGACGGCATCGATGTCAGCGACGTCACCCGTTTCGAGGAAACCCTGTTGGCGCTCGTCCGTGCCGAGCACGGCGACCTCCTGGCGACCATCCGCGACGAGGGCGAGCTTAGCGACGACAGCGACGCCAAGCTGACCTCGATCATGGATGATTTCGCCAAGACCTTCGCTTAAGCAGCGGGCGCGACGAGTACAGAACCGATGGCAACCCTCAAGAGCCTTCGCATCCGCATCAACAGCGTCACCGCGACGCAGAAGATCACCAGCGCCATGAAGATGGTGGCGGCTTCGAAGCTGCGCCGGGCCCAGGAAGCGGCCGAGGCCGCGCGCCCCTATGCCGACCGCATGGAGCGCATGGCGCGTTCGCTGGCCGACAGCCTGGCCGATAACGAGACGGCGCCCGCCTTGATGCGCGGCACCGGCAAGAGCGACAGCCACCTGATTGTGGTGGCGACCTCGGACCGCGGCCTTTGCGGCGGTTTCAACAGCTCCATCGTGCGGGCCGTGCGCGCGCGCATTCAAGAGCTGGAGAGCGAGGGCGCGACGGTCAAGCTGTTCCTCATCGGCCGCAAGGGCCGCGAACAGCTGCAGCGCGACTACGGCTCGCAGATCGTCGAATCCCACGAGGACATGGGCATGCGCGGCGCCAGCTTCGCCGACGCGGCGGCCATCGCCGCCAACATCGCCAACCGCTTCGAGGCCGGCGAGTTCGATGTCTGCACCATCACCTACAATCACTTCAAGTCGGCGGTCAGCCAGGTGGTCACGCCGCTGCAACTGATTCCCTTTACCAGCGCCGGGCCCGAGACCGACAGCGAGGCGGATGCCTCGGATGCGGTCTACGAGTTCGAGCCCGGTGAGGAAGAAATTCTCGCCGACCTGCTGCCGCGTAACATTGCCGTGCAAATCTTCCGTGCGCTGCTGGAGAACGGTGCCAGCGAGCAAGGTGCCCGGATGATGGCGATGGACAATGCGACACGCAGCGCCGGCGACATGATCGACAGCCTGACACTGACCTACAATCGGTCGCGCCAGGCGGTCATCACCAAGGAACTTATCGAGATCATTTCCGGTGCCGAGGCGATCTAGCCTCGACATCGTGACGCGGAGATCGGGAGCAAACCCATGAGTAATTCTGTCGGACGCATCACCCAGGTGATCGGCGCCGTGATTGACGTGCAGTTCGAAGGCGAGCTGCCGGCCATTCTCAACGCGCTGGAAACCGATAACCAGGGCAATCGCCTGGTGTTGGAAGTGGCACAGCATTTGGGCGAGAACACGGTGCGAACCGTGGCCATGGATTCCACCGAGGGATTGGTGCGGGGCGCCGAGGTGCGCGATACCGGCCAACCCATCCAGGTGCCGGTCGGCCGCGAGACGCTGGGGCGCATTATCAACGTGGTCGGCGAGCCGATCGACAATCGCGGTCCGGTCAACGCCAAGCAAAGCGCGCCGATCCATGCCTCGGCGCCGGAATTCGTCGACCAGTCGACGGAAGCCGAGATCCTGGCCACGGGCATCAAGGTCGTCGACCTGCTGGCGCCCTACGCCAAGGGCGGCAAGATCGGCCTGTTCGGCGGCGCCGGCGTGGGCAAGACCGTGATCATCATGGAGTTGATCAACAACATCGCCAAGGCGCATGGCGGCTATTCCGTGTTCGCCGGGGTTGGCGAGCGCACCCGCGAGGGCAACGACCTTTATCACGAGATGATCGAGTCGGGGGTTATCGACCTCGAGGGCGATCAATCGAAAGCGGCCCTGATCTACGGTCAGATGAACGAGCCGCCCGGTGCGCGC
>CAZVDW010000288.1:0-3665 GCA_964625645.1 uncultured Rhodospirillaceae bacterium | reverse complement strand
CCGCGCGGGCCGCTGGGCCGGGCGCAGATGCGCAAGCTGCACACCTATGCCGGCAGCGACCATCCGCACGAGGCCCAGCAGCCCGAGAGCCTGGATTTCGCCGCCCAAAACCCGAAGAACGCGAGGAGCGCGTAAACCATGGCCGAGGAAAAACGCACCCTCGAGGATCTCAAGGACATGATGGAGGGCGCCGCCCAGGTCGAGGCCGGGGAGGAAGCGCCGGCCGAGACGCCGGCCGCGCCGCAAACGCCCGAGGAGATCGTCGTCGAGCCCGAGATCGATGAATTCGGCCGGGCCTATGCCACGGGCAAGCGCAAGAACGCGGTCGCCCGGGTCTGGATCAAGCCGGGCAGCGGCAAGGTCACGGTCAACAGCCGCGACCAGGAGATCTATTTCGCGCGCCCGGTGCTGCGCATGATCCTGCGCCAGCCTTTCGAGGTCGCCGATCGTGGCAGCCAGTACGACGTGATCTGCACCGTCAGTGGCGGCGGCCTGTCGGGCCAGGCGGGCGCGGTGCGCCATGGCATCAGCCGGGCGCTGATTCGCTACGAGCCGGCCTTGCGACCGGTGCTCAAGCAGGGCGGCTTCCTGACCCGCGATTCGCGCGTCGTGGAGCGCAAGAAGTACGGCAAGCCGAAGGCGCGCAAGAGCTTCCAGTTCTCCAAGCGCTGATCGGGAACCCCCGAGGCGAATTTTCGAGGGCGCCCGGCAGCGGGCGCCCTTTTTTTCGTATAACGACCAGGCACGCAGAGAGAGCAGGCCATGACAGACACCGAAATCAACGTCGCCGTGCTTGGCGCCAGCGGTTACACGGGCGCCGAGACCTTGCGCATCGCCGCGACCCACCCGGCCATGCATATCGTCGGGCTGACCGCCGAGCGCCGCGCCGGCCAGGAAGTGGCCGCGGTCTATCCTCATCTCGCCGGCATGGGCCTGCCGGCCATGCGCAAGATCGGCGAGATGGACTGGCAGGGCGTCGACGCGGTGTTCTGCTGCCTGCCCCACGCCACCACGCAGGAGGTCGTGTCGGGGCTGCCGGAGCACCTCAAGGTCATCGACCTGTCGGCCGATTTCCGGCTGCGCGATAAGGCGCTCTATGCCGAATGGTACGGCCACGAGCATCTGGCGCCGGCCTTGCAGCCCGAGGCCGTCTACGGCCTCACCGAGCATTACCGCGGCGAGATCGCCACCGCGCGCATCGTCGCCTGTCCCGGCTGCTATCCGACCTCGGCGCTGCTGCCGCTCTTGCCCATCGTCGCGGCCGGCCAGATCGAGGCGGGCGACATCGTCATCGATGCCAAGTCGGGCGTCACCGGCGCCGGGCGCACGCCGAAGGAGGGCACGCTCTATGCCGAGGTGGCCGAGGGCATCCATGCCTACGGCATCGCCCAGCACCGCCATGCGCCCGAGATGGAGCAGGAGCTGGCGGTCGCCGCCGGCCGGCCCATCACGGTCAACTTCACGCCGCACCTGATGCCCATGAACCGGGGCATCCTATCCACTATCTATGTAAGGCTGGCGAACGGCGCCGATGTCGCGGCCTTGCGGGCCAGCCTGTCGGCCGCCTATGACGGCGAGCCTTTCGTGCGCCTGCTGCCCCAGGGCCAGGCCCCGGCCACCCGCCACGTGCGGGGCTCCAACCACTGCCTGATCGGCCTCTTCGAGGACCGCGTGCCCGGCCGCGCCATCCTGGTCTCGGTGATCGACAACCTGGTCAAGGGCGCCGCCGGCCAGGCCGTGCAGAACTTCAACATCGCCTGCGGCCTGCCCGAGACCATGGGCCTGGAGGCCCAGCCGCTGTTCCCGTGAGGGGGCGGGCGAATCACGGTTCGGTTGAGCCGCGATGAGCCAAGGCGTATTCTGTCAGGCAAAAGCAAAAGCTGGTGGTGTGGAGGCATTTCGGGGGGAAATGCACCATGGCCGAGAACCGCGTCACTGAAACGCAAGCCGCTGTCGCGGCGGCCGATCGGGCCAGCACATGAGCGAGCAGACCGGCAAGCGGCGCATGGCGGCGGTGCTGGCGGCGGATGTCGCGGGCTATTCGCGCCTGATGGGCGAGGACGAGGAGGCGACCATCGCCGCACTCGGCCGGGCGCGGGCGATCTTTCGTGAGCATGTCGGCAGTCATGACGGGCGCGTCGTCGATACCGCCGGCGACAGCGTGCTCAGCATCTTCGAGAGCGTCATCGAAGCTGTGCGCGCGGCGCTGGCCGTGCAGGAGACGCTGGCCGCGCGCAATGCGGATGTGCCCGAGGACCGCCGCATGCAGTTTCGCATCGGGGTCCATTTCGGCGATATCGTCGAACAGGACGACGGCACCATCTACGGCGACGGCGTCAACATCGCCGCGCGCCTGGAAAGCCTGGCGGAGCCCGGCGGGCTGACGGTCTCGGGCACCGTTCATGAACACATCGAAGGCAAGCTCGGCATCGGTTTGGCCGATCTCGGCGAACAGGAAGTCAAGAATATTGCCAGACCCGTGCGCGCTTGGCGCGTGGCGGTGGGTGGGGCGTCTGCGCCTGCTGCGCCACCCAAGGCAAAATCGAGACGCCCGCTGGCACTCGCTGCGGCTCTGGTCGTGGTCGTTGTTGCCGGCCTGGCCGCCTGGCAAACCGGCCTGCTCGGAACCCCAGACCAGACCATCGATCCGATCCTCGCCATGCCCAGCGGGCCGTCGATCGCGGTCTTGCCCTTCGACGATCGCGGCGAGGGCGACGGCTCGGAGTATTTCGCCGACGGTCTGGTCGAGGATATCATCACCGCCTTGTCCCGCTTTTCCAACCTGATGGTCTTCGGGCGCAATTCCACCATCCAATACAAAGACGCCGAGGTCGCAGCCCAGACGGTACGACAGGATCTCGGCGCGGACTATGTCCTTGAAGGCAGCGTACGTGGCGGCGAGGATCGGCTGCGTGTCACCGTCCAGCTTACCGATGCCGAGACCGGCGCCCAGATCTGGGCCGAGTCCTACGACCGCGAGCTGACAGGCGCCAGCGTCTTCGACCTACAGGACGAGATCACCAGCACCATCGTCGCCACGCTCGCAGATTCCTATGGCGAGATATCGCGGGCGACCTTCAACAAGGCCCAGCGTAAGGCGCCAAAGGACCTTCAGAGCTATGAATGCGTAGCGGCAGCCCAAGCTTATTACCGCACGGCGATTTCGCCAGCGATGCATTTGCAGGTGCGCGACTGCCTCGAAGGGGCTGTGGAAAAGGACCCGGATTATGCCGATGCCTGGGCTTGGCTTGCGGCGATGTATCGAGACGAAGCGCAATATGGGTTCAATGCGCGCCCGCAGGCCAGCGAAAGGGCATTCGAAGCCGCGCGGAAGGCCATCGCCATCGACCCCGAGAGCCAGGAAGCCCATATCGTTCTCGCTCACATGCATTTCTACCGTAACGACATCGACACGTTTCTTCTGGAGGCCGAGAAAACCTTGGAGATAAATCCGAACAGCCCGGACGGGTTGGCGGCTATTGGCACTTACATCGGTCACATCGGGCAATGGGAGCGTGGCGCGGCTTTGGTCCGGAAAGCGACGATGTTGGACCCGAAATTTCCGGGCTGGTTCCATTTCGTTTTCGGCCATGAGCACTTTACGCGAGGCGAATATGATGCCGCGCTAAGCGAATATCTACAGATCAATTTGCCGGACTATTTTT
>CAZVDW010000287.1:0-7419 GCA_964625645.1 uncultured Rhodospirillaceae bacterium | reverse complement strand
CGGTCGCAGGCGCCGCCTTCATATTGCGTGTTGTAGAAGTAGAGCGTGCGATAGCGGCCCAGCAGCGGGCGAATAGCCTCACGCGAGGCGCTGGTGATACCGCCGTGGACACTGGCGACCCGGTGCCGCGTTGCCGCCTCGGTGGCGAACTGGGTATAGAGCTGGAGGTTCGATTGGGCGTCGAACATCAGCAGCTCCACAGGCTCGCCGAGCAGGCCACCGGCGGCGTTGGTCTCCTCCACGGCAAGCCGCATGCAATCGATCATCGGCCTGCCATAGATGTCGAGGCCGCCGGAGCCGTCGAGGATACCCGCGACTTTCAACCCCTGCGCCTGCGCCCCGAGCATTGCCGGGAATCCCAAAGCGGCGGCGCTACCTGCGGCACCGCCGACGAACTGCCTACGTGAGATTGTCATGATCCGTGCTCATCGATATGTGCGATATGTG
Organism: uncultured Rhodospirillaceae bacterium; assembly: GCA_964625645.1. Lineage (GTDB taxonomy): Bacteria > Pseudomonadota > Alphaproteobacteria > UBA7887 > UBA7887 > UBA7887. The sequence goes on along the minus strand of CAZVDW010000287.1, from coordinate 6,972 downwards.
CGATATGCGGAACCTAGTCACTCCGCGGTCGGATTCCAACCTCTTGGCGGCACTGTGCGACGCGGCAATTCCTGATAGACTGCGTCGGCGACCATGACCAGCGACGTCACGCCAAGCCAACAGGGTCACGACGAGCTGACCCACAATATGATCCTGCCGGTGCTCGCCATGGCGGCCATCGGGCTGGTGGTCATTGTCACGCTCATTTTCCTGGCGGCGCGCTGGCAGGATACGGATGTGGCCGATCGCTCGATCCGGGTTGCGGCGACCTTGCTGCAGCAGGTCGGAGACGGCCTTGGACGCACTGTCGCCGACCACGCCCGGCGCGAAGAGCTGCAGAGGCATCTTGACGAGGCCCACGATGCCGAGTGGATCGAGCGCAATGTCGCGCGCCCGGTGGCCGAGACCCGCGGCTTTGATTGGACCGCTCTGGTCGAGAACGGCATCGCGGACCTGGCCTGGCGCGACGGCGTTCGCACGCCGCTGCCTTTGGCGCCGAGCGCCTCGCCCGCCCTGGCCGACCTGATCGCGCGGGTTGCCGCCGGCCGGCATAGAGGCGCGGCCGTCACCGGCCTTTGCCGCATCGGCGACGAGATTCACGTCGCGGCCGCGGCGAGACTGCCGCAAGGCTCGGTGCTGCTCTTCGCCCGCGCCATAGACAAGCGCTTCCTCGACACCCTCAGCAAGACGACAGGCCTGATCGACGCGCACCTTCTCACAGGCGATGCGCCGGCGGCGGCGGACTCAATGCCCTTGCGCGCGGCCGACGGCACTACCCTCGGCAGCATCGCCTGGAGCCTGGAGCAGCCTGGCCAGGCGGTCTTCCACAAAGCACTCTTGATGATCCTGCTCGCGACACCGGCCATGATCGGCCTGTCGTGGGTGTTCGTGCGCCGGGCCCGCGACGCCACCTATCTGCTGATCCAGCGTGAGCGCGCCCTGCATCGTGAGCGCGAGAGAGCCCAGCGCTACCTGACCATCGCCGCCAGCATCATCGTCGCCCTCGATCGTGACGGCCGCATCACCTTGATCAACGATGCCGGTTGCCGAGCGCTGAGGCGGGAGCGTGACAGCCTGATCGGGCGCGACTGGCTGGAGGAAGCCGTTCCGCATGGCGAGCACGACTGGCTGCGCGCCGTGCTCGAAGACGTGATGCGCGGTGCACCGGACGACGGCGAGCAGGTGGAATACGAGATTGTCGGCGCCGGCCAACGGCGCCTGATCTCGTGGCGCAACATCGCCATCCGTAACGAGGCCGGCGCCGTCGACGGTATTCTGAGCTCGGGCGATGACATCACGGAGCGCCGCCTCGTCGAGGCCAGGGCCCGCGAGCAGGAAGCCGAGCTCGCGCATTTCCTGCGCCTCGGCACGGTCGGCGAGATGGCCACCGGCCTCGCCCACGAGATCACGCAGCCGCTCGCCGCGATCAAGAACTTCGCCCAGGGCTGCGCCCGGCGCCTGCGTGCCGGCAATGCCAATCCGGACGAGCTGCTGATGGCCATCGAGCAAGTCAACGACCAGGCGACACGCGCCGGCGAAATCGTCCACCGCATCCGCAGCTTCATTCGCAAGCGCGAGCCCGAGCGCAAGGCATTCGACATCAACCGCTCGGTCAGCGATGTGACCGAGATGCTGGGCCATGACATGCAGCGCGCCGGCGTCGAGATCGCGCTCGAGCTGGATGAAACCTTGCCGCCGGCACGCGCCGACCGCGTCCAGATTGAGCAGGTGATCGTCAATCTGGCGCGCAACGGCCTGGACTCGATGGCCGCGGAGGATGACGGCCCGCGGCGCATCAGCATCGCCACGGAGCGCAACAGCAAGGGCGAATTGCTGGTTTCCATACGCGACAGCGGCTGTGGGATTTCGGCGGAATCGCTGGATAAGTTGTTCGAGCCGTTTTATACGACCAAGACAGAAGGGCTTGGCATGGGGCTGTCGATCTCGCGCTCGATCATCGAAGCGCATCACGGCAGGCTCTGGGTCGAGTCCGTACCGGGCGCGGGCAGCGTGTTCCGTTTCACGCTGCCGGCCGCGAACGGTGATATGAGCGATAGGCAAGAGCAAGTCGGGGATCCGCTGCAACAATGAGCGAACAGGAACCCATTGTCTTCGTCGTCGACGATGACGAGGCCGTACGAGAATCCTTGCAGTGGCTGATCAACTCGGTCGATGTCGAGGTGCGGACCTTTGCCTCGGCGAACGAGTTTCTGGATTTCGAATTGCCGGCGCGCCCGGGCTGTCTGATTGTCGATGTGCGCATGCCGGGCATGAGCGGGCTCGAGCTGCAGCGCCAGCTTGCCGACCGTGCGATCAACCTTCCGGTTATCGTCATCACCGGCCATGGCGACGTGGAAATGGCCGTCCGCGCCATGAAAGCCGGCGCCTACGACTTCATTCAGAAACCCTTCAACGACCAGGTGCTGCTGGACCGCATCCAGGCCGCGCTCGACCAGCATGCGCAGCAATCCGAAGAGATCGCCGAGCGCCATGGCATCATGGCCCAGCTCGCGCAATTGACCGGTCGCGAGCGCCAGGTTCTCGACGGCATCGTCGACGGCGAATCCAACCGGCACATAGCCACCCGCCTCGGCTTGAGCGAAAAGACCATCGAATTTCATCGCTCCAAGGTGATGCGCAAGATGGAAGCCACATCGCTCGCCGATCTGACCCGCAAGGTGGTGATCGCCGGCCGCTGACACCGAGGCGCCTCGATATATGACCGGATCCGCCCTGCTCTTCATTCCGGCCTACAACTGCGCACCGCAGATCCCGCGTGTGCTGGCGCAGATCGACGACGTGGCGGCACGCCACTTCAGCGAAATCGTCGTGGTCGACAACCGCAGCACGGACGACACGGCGGAAGTGGCCCTGGCGGCGGCGGCGGCGCGCAGCGACGACCTGGTCAAGGTGGTGCGGAACCGCGCGAACTATGGCCTCGGAGGCTCCCACAAGGCCGCCTTCGCCTATGCCCTCGAGCGCGGTCATGATCATGTCGCGGTGCTGCACGGCGACGACCAGGGGCAGCTTGCGGACCTGACCGCGCTCTTGGAAGCCGGCGAACACCAGGCCTGGGATTGCCTGCTCGGCGCGCGCTTCCATGCGCAGTCCCGCCTGCTCGGCTATTCGCGCTTTCGCAGATTCGGCAATCGTGTCTTCAATGCCGGCTTCTCGCTGGCGGCGGGCCGGCGTCTGCTCGATCTCGGCGCCGGGCTGAATTGTTATGCGACGCGCCTGCTCGCCGATCGCTTCTATCTTGGCTTTGCCGACGATCTCACGTTCAATTACTGCATGATATTGGCCCATTGCCATTTGCGGCACCGCTTCCGCTTCTTTCCCATCGCCTGGAGCGAAAGCGACCAGATCTCCAATGTGCGTTTGGTCAGCCAGGCGAAGCGGGCTCTTGGGCTGTTGGGGCGCTTCCGGCTTTCGCCGCGAGGCTTCCTGGCGGCGGATCACCGCAGCGAGCCGCGCGATGCCTATGTCTGGGATGTATTGGGATGACCGCTGCCGGGCCCGCCACTCGGCCGCACAGGCTGCTGTCGCTCGAAGCGGCAGCCTTCGCGGCTTTCGTGGTGGCGGCGCTGGTCTTTGCGGTGTGGCTTGCCCTCGGCAACGAATTGGCGCCTCTTGCCGCAGCCCGGCTCGAGCTGCTCGCCGCCGCGATGGCCACCTATGTGGCGTCCCACGTGCTGCGCGGGCTGCGGCTCTACGTGATCCTGCTCGATTTCGAGCGCTCGCTGGCGCGGGTGGCCCGGCTCTATGGCGCCCTGGCCCTGGTCGGGCGCATGATTCCCCTGAAGCTCGGCGAGGGCTTTCGCTTTATCGAGCTGTCGCGCACCGTCGGCAATATGCGCACCGCCCTGGTGGTGATCGCCATCGAGCGCTATTTCGATGCCCTCACCCTGCTCTGGCTGCTGCTCTACGCCTTCATCTTCGACCCGCTCATTCCGGCCGATACGGCAATGCTGCTGATCGTGCTTTCGGTGGTCGCGATCCTCGGCTCGCTGGCCTATCGCGGACTGTCTGGCTTTGCCCGCTACCTGCGTTTTCTGGCCGCCACGCGCAGCCGCAGCGAAAAGGGCATAGCGGCGCTGCGCCTGGCCGGCTCGCTCGACCGGGTGGCCGAGGACGTTGGCGGAATCCTGCGCGGGCGGGCGGTGATCCTGGCCGTCCTCAGCCTGGCTGTGTGGGCCTTCGAGGTCGCCACAATGGCGCTCGCAGTGGCGGCGATGAGCGAGGGCGACGGCAGCTTCCTCGGCAGCCTCTTGCGCGGCCTCAACGCGCTGCTCGTGGCGGGCGAGACGGGCACTGCCGCGGGCGCCTATTTCGCCTTGACGTTTCTGGTGATCCTCGCCGCCGGCCTGCCCCTGACCATCGGCTATGCGATCGGCCGCCTGCGTGGTTTCGCGCTGGCCATGCGCATGGCGCGGCGGGTGCCCGACATATATGTTCGAGAGCAGTCGTCCGTTTCCCGACCGCCAGCCGACAGATGAGCCAGATGCTGCATTTCGTTTACGACGATCGCGCCCAGGTGCCCGACCCCATCGCGGCGATCGTCGGCGAGCGCTCTTTCGGCAGTATCGTGCGCAACCGCCGCCCCTTGTGCGATTGGGCGATCGATTGCGCCCGCGCCGCCGGCATCGAGTCCGTCATCCGCCTGGACGACGACGATACCCTGGCGGATTTGCGGCTCAGGCTGCAGGCCGGCCCCGAGGGCGTGTGCTATGTGCATTTCGCAGCCAACGCCGCGGTTACGGACCGCGACGGGATGATCCTGCTGCTGCGCAAGATCGGCCTCGCCGAAGGCACGCTGTTCAATGCCGCAAGCGATCCGCTCGTCGCCGGGTTTCACAGCGCCAGCGCCTATCGGAGCTTCCTCGATATTGCCGCCAGCGGGCGTGCCGCCACCAGCCAGGATTTCGATCCGGGCGCGCAACTGGTTCTGCCCGACGATGCCGTGGTGGATTTGCGCGACATCGCCACCTTTCTCACTTTCCTGTCGGGCGGCTTCGAGACGCGTCACTTCAATCACGTCCAGGCGGCTGGTCTGTCCGTCGTCAAGCAATCGCGCGATGTTGCCAAGATCGAGGCGGAATACCGCTTCGCCACCCTGCTGCCCGAAGCCATGAAGCGCTGGTTCGTGCAGCCATACAAGTTCCGAGGCGACGGCGAGGCGGCATCCTATGAGATGGAACGGCTGCGCGTCGCGGACATGGCTATCATTTGGATCCACGGCGCCATCGACCTGGCCGGGTTCGAGACCTTTCTCGACCAGATATTCCATTTTCTCGATAGCCGCGAGAGCAAGACGATATCGGCCGAAGACGCCACCCAGCGTGCCCGGGCGCTCTATCTCGACAAGCTGCGGGATCGACTGACGGCGCTCAAGGCGTGGCAGGGTTTCGCGCGCCTGGACGGATTGCTGCGGGACGGCAGCCCTTACGACGGCATGGATGCGCTGGTCGCGGCCTACGAGTCGCGCTATGGCGACTATGCCAACCGCCGCGGCAAGGGCGAGGCGCGCGCGGTCATCGGCCACGGCGATCTCTGCTTCTCCAACATTTTGCATGACAAGGCGACACAGCTGACGAAATTCGTCGACCCGCGCGGCGCCATGGACGAAGCCGGCATGTGGACCGATCCCGATTACGATATCGCCAAGCTGTCGCATTCGATATTCGGTGGCTACGACTTTATGAACAACAATTTGTTCAGCGTCGAGGTGGACGAGAATCTAGCGCTGCGGCTGCGCCTGGAGACGCCCGAGGTCTCGGCCATGCAAGCCGCCTTCCAAGGCCGCCTGGAGGCGCGTGGCATAGACGTTTACGGCGTGCGCCTGCGCGAGGCGTCTTTGTTCCTGTCGATGCTGCCTTTGCATCAGGACGATCCGCGCAAGGTCCTGGCCTTCGCGCTCAACGCCGTTTCGATTCTGGACGAGCTTGCCAATAATGGCTGAGCCGCCGACAACACTCAATGTTGTCATCACCATGGCCGGGTTCGGCCAGCGCTTTCGCGACGCCGGCTATACGGAGCCCAAATATCGCGTGACGGTGAGGGGAAGAACACTGTTCTCATGGGCGATCAGTAGCCTGTCGGAATTTCTCGGATCCGGGACACGGGCGATTTTCGTCTGCCGCGCCGAAGAGCAGGCGCAAGACTTCATTGCCGCCGAGATGGCCGCCTATGGCGGCACCGAGAGCCATGTCGTGGCGCTCGAGCGGCCGACGGATGGCCAGGCCACCTCGGCACTGGCGGCGGCGGCCGCCTGGCATGCCCCGGCGGCCTGCGCGATCTACAACATCGACACCCATGTCAGGCCCGGCGCGATGCGCCCCGACATGGCGACGGGCGATGGCTGGATGCCCTGTTTCCGCGCGCCGGGAGAGCACTGGAGCTTCGTGCGCACGGACCGCCACGGCGATGCCCTCGAGGTGCGCGAGAAGAAACGCATTTCCGACCTCGCCACCCTCGGCCTGTACTGGTTCTCGTCCGCCGCCATGTTTGCCGACGCCTATCGGAAACACTATGGCGGCGGTGCCCTGGAGGCCGGCGAGCGCTATATCGCGCCGATCTACAACACACTCATCGCTGAGGGCCGGCGCGTCAGCGTGAGTGAGGTGGCGGCGGATTCCGTCGTGGCCCTCGGCACCCCCGAAGACGTGGCCCGTTTCGCGGCGGATTGAGGAGCGCGAATTGCGCCACGCCGTTGCGCGCTTGGAAGGCATGTTGGCCTCGCTCACGGCACGGGCATGGCACTTTTTCCGCGTCCGTGCCGCGGCCAATGCGGAAGACCTCGCCAAGGCGCGATTTGGCGGCGCGCTGGTTCTGCTGCCTCTGCTGGGCCTGTTCTCGGCGGCACTGCTGCTCAGCGAGAATGTCCTGATCAGCGCCTATGTAGTGGACTATACGTTACCGCTCGAAACCGGGTTGCGATGGTTGCATGGCCACGTTCCACATATCGATTATCAT
>CAZVDW010000286.1:0-22275 GCA_964625645.1 uncultured Rhodospirillaceae bacterium | reverse complement strand
TGCTGATCAAGCTCGCCAGCGTGCGGGCCGAGAAGCCGCTGGCCGACGCCGTCTCCTGCGCCCAGGAAGCGGGGCGCAAATACATCAATGTCGCCAGCAGCCTGCTTGCCGACGATGGCTAGTGGATCGACCGAGACATTTGACTCCCTGCGGCGCACGCCCACGTTTCGGCTAAAGCGCTCAAATGTCTTGATAAGTTGATCCACCAACCAAAATGGCTAGCGATTCGATTTGATTGAATCGAACCGCTGGAGCCCGTAGGCTGGCGCCGTTCACACTCGAGGAGCCGTCCGATGTTGAGAACCCTCACATTCGCGCTTGTCCTGGCCCCGGCCGTGGCCCTTGCCGATCCCCTCGGAACCGAGGCCTGGCAGGACATCCTCGAGCTCGAGTTCGCCGGCGCGGATGTGGTCTATGACGACAGCGTCTCGCTGGTCATCCCCGACCGCGTCGAAGAGGCCTTCAGCGTGCCCGTGGTGCTGGATTTCCGCGACACGCCCTACGACGTGGCCGAGGTCGCGCTGTTCGTCGAGAACAACCCCTTCCCGCAGGTCGCGCGCATCTTCCCGCAGCAGCCCATCAACGCCATCGGCTTCAACATCCGGCTCGAGCAATCGACGCCGGTGCGCCTCGCGGCGATGGACCCGGACGGGGTCTGGCACGTCGTCCACAGCGAGGTCCATGTCGGCACGCCGGGCGGCTGCCAGGCGGCGCCACCGCGCAGCTATATGGCGCTTGGCGAGATCACCATGCGCCAGTTCGTGCGCCCCGACGGCAACAGCCGGCTGAAGCTGAAGATCGGCCATCCCATGCACACCGGCCTGGTCATCAACGAGGCGACGGGCAACGTGGTGCCGGCCCATTACATCGACCGCATGAGCGTTGGCGGCCACAGCGGCGAGGTGGCGAAGATGCTGCTTTGGGCCTCGATCGCCGCCGATCCCGCTTTCATGTTCGACTTGCCGCAGAAGCTGCAGACGGTGCGCGTCAGCGCTGCCGACACCGAGGGCGACGATTTCGCCATCGCCGCCCAGCCGACCACGATTCCGCGCGGCTACCAGCCCGGCGAGCGGCCCAGCCACAATTCGATGTAGCGGCTGTGTCGCGGCTTGAAGGCAGACGCGCTTTCATCACCGGTGCCGCCAAGGGCATCGGACGCGCGGCGGCACTGCGTTTCGCTGCTGAAGGCGCGCAGGTCGCCATCGCCGATATCGACTGCGAGGGTGGCGAGGAGACGGCGCGCTTTGCCGGCGCCGGCGCGATCTTCGTCGAGACCGACGTGACCGTGCCGGAGCAAGTGCAGGCCGCGCTCGACAGCACGGTCGAGAGCTTCGGCGGGCTCGACATCCTCTACAACAATGCCGGTGGCTCGACCACCGTCGACGGCCCGGTCACCGAGGTGCCGCTGGACGAATTCTGGCGCGCCATCGGCCTCGACCTGTTCGGCACCTTCCTGGTCTGCAAATACGGCATCCCCAAGCTCGTGGCGGGCGGCGGCGGCGTGGTCATCAACACCGGCTCCATCGTCGCCATGCGCGGCCTGCCGGGCCGCGACAGCTACACCGCGGCGAAAGGCGCGGTGGTGGCGCTGACCCGCGCCATCGCCGCCCAATATGGCCGCGACGGCGTGCGCGCCAACGTGCTGGCGCCGGGCGTGGTGATGACCGAGCGGGTGCGCAAGATGTTCGAGAGCGACGGCGACCTGCAGGCGGCGCAGGAGCGGCAGTTCCTCGGCCTCAGCGAGCCCGAGCACATCGCCGCCGCCGCCGCCTATCTGGCCAGCGACGACGCCGCCATGATGACCGGCCAGATCCTGCCCGTGGACGGCGGCTTTACGGTTTAGGGCCGAAAGGCGAGGCCCGGCCAGGTCCAAGCGAGACTGGCAAAGACAGTCTATTTCAGGTCGTCCAAGAGTGCCTTCGCGCCCACAAGATCGGCGGTCTCGAAACCCTCGGTGAACCAGGCATGGACAGGCGTCAATACGAGTCGCGCCTCATCGGGATGGCCGTCGGCCTGAAGCAGTCTCGCCAGCGAGGCGGCGGCTCGAAGCGTCAGGGCCTTGATCTCTTGGCTCTCGGAGAAATCCATAGCCTGACGGAAATCGGCCTTGGCGCTGTCCTTGCCGCCGTCGTCTCGGAGCAGCGCCAACTCGCCACGCATGCGAAGCAACTCGGAATCGACAAAGCGCTCGCCGGTTTGACGCGACATGGCAAGGCCTTCGGCAACCCGCGCCAGCCCTTTATCGATGGCGCCGGCCAAGGCGCAGATGCGGGCCATCGCCGCACACATCTGCGGCACCAGAAGCTTGGCGCCGAGGGCGGTGAAATCGGCGAAGCCCTGCTCGGCCATCGCGAATCCCTCTTCTGGCGCACCGCTGAGCGCGGTCACCTCGCCGAGAAGCACGCGCGACGAGGCCAGCCAGCTCGGAAAGCCGTGGTCGTCGGCGAGCGCGATGGCGCGGCTCGCGGTATCTCTCGCGCGCGCCATGTCGCCGCGATCAAGGAGCAGCGCCGCGGCGAAGTTCAGCGCATAGGTCATGCTGTGCGGATCCGCCAGCGTCTCGGCATGGGCAATGGCGTCGTCGGCGCAGGTCAGCGCCTGGTCGGCGTAGCCAAGCAGCCATAAAACGCGCGACAATAGCGCCAGACTGGATACCTTCGGGTCCTGCCCGTAGCGTGCGGCGACGCCTCGGTGCGCGTCGATGTCATAATTCTCCAGCGCCTTTTCGAGCCGGGCGCGCGCTTCACCTTCATCGCCGAGCACGTAGTTGTAATAGCCCAGTGACCGGTAGGCGATGATGCGCGCCGCTTCGTCATGCGCTTCGGCGTGGGCAGCAAGTTCCTCGCAGATCTCGTGACCTCGACCCAGATCGCCGAGAAACCCGTAATGCGATACGAGGCCCCATAGGATCGCCGAAACCTGTGCTGGGTCCTGTGAGGCAGTGCTGAGTTGGCGGGCGCGCTGGTAGTGGCCGCCGACCTCCGCCGAGGCGATGCCGCGTGTGGCGACCAGCGGCGTGCCAAGCGCGATCAGCAATTCGAGCTCGCGGTGATTCCGCTCTTCGCCTTCCGGCTCGGTCCTTAGCAACGCCAGTCCCCGCTCCAGATGCGCTACCGCCTCGACATAGGCGATGCGGTCGCTGGCATGGCGGCCGGCGTCCAGCCAAGCACGTATTGCCCGATCGAGAAGACCCGCCTCGGTGTAGTGCAGCGCCAGCAATTCCGGCTCGGCCTCGACGGTCTCGGGAAAGGCGCTCGTCAGCGTCTCGGCGATCCGGGCATGCAGCAGTTGGCGGCGCGACGTCAGAAGCGACTGGTAGGCGACATCGCGCACCATCTGGCTCTTGAACACGAAGCACACCAGCGGCGGCTGGCCGCGCTGGAATACGAGCTCGGAGGCGACCAGCCGGTCGAGCGCCTCGCCGAGCTCATTGCCGCCGATAGGGGCGACGGCGGCAATCAGATCGTGGTTGAACTCGCGGCCGATGGTGGCGCCGATCTGGGCGATCTCCTTGACTGTCGCCAGCCGATCGAGGCGCGCCATTAGCGAATCCTGCAGGGTCGAGGGTATCGCCAGTGGCGGCAGCGGCCCGTCGCGCTCGAAGCGATCGCCGCGGTCCACGAGCACGCCGCTCTCCAACACCGTCTTGGTCAGCTCTTCTACGAACAGCGGCACGCCGTCGGTCTTGGCAACGATCTGATCGCGCACCGCCTCGGGAAGCCCCTTATCCTCGGTTAACGCCGCGACCATGGCCACACCTTCGCGCCGGCCCAGTCGGTTCAGGGTCAGGCTGCTGGCATGCGGGTGATCACCCCACGGCGGCTCGAACTCCGGCCGCGCCGAAACCAGCACCAGCATCGGCGAGGATTCCGCGCCATCGACCAGGCGCGCGAGCAGGCCGAGGGTGCTCGGATCAGCCCATTGCGCGTCTTCGAGCACCAGCAGCACCGGCAGCGTTTTGGTCCGCAATGCTACCGATTCCAGCAACAGCTCGGCAGTTCTGTCGCGCTGCTCCTGCGGCGAAATCTCGGGCTCGGGGTAGCGGCCGGCGAGCGGAATCGACAGCAGGCCGGCGACCAGCGGGACCACCTCGGCCAGGCGATCGCCGAAATGGGTGAGCTGGCGCTCCAGCTTCTCCAGCCTCTCCGCGGGCTGGTCGTCGCGAGTCATCCCGGATTCGCGCTCGAAGCGCTCGACCACCGAGTAATAGGGTGTGTTTACATGATAGGGAGAGCATTGATAGCGAAGCAGTATATATTGCCGGCCTCGGAGGGTTTCGATCACGGCTTCGATGAGGCGCGACTTACCGATGCCCGGCTCGCCGGCCAACAGCACCACCTGGCCTTCGCCGTCGACCGCCTGGCGCCAGCGCCGCATTAGCAGCCCCGATTCCTCGTCGCGGCCGATGAGCGGCGTCAGACGAACGCCGTGCGCCGCCGCGAAGCGGCCGGCGGTCGCCGCCACGTCCACCACCCGCCAGGCGCGCACGGCTTCGACGATGCCCTTGAGGGTATGGTCCCCCATATCCTCGAGGTCGAAGGCGCCGCCAACCAAACGGCGGGTGGCGGCGCCGATGACGATGTCATCGGCTTGCGCAAGGCTCTGCAAGCGGGCGGCGAAGTTTGGCGTCTCGCCCACCGCCAATTTGGGCACCGAGGCGTCGCCGGCGCCGGTCTCCCCGACGACCACCGGGCCGGTGGCGATACCGACGCGCACTTGGAGCGCTTGCGGCGCCTCGACCACCTTCACTGCCTCGGTGATCTCCAACCCGGCCCTCACGGCACGCTGCGCGTCATCCTCATGCGCCTGTGGCCAACCGAAATAGGTCATCAAGCCATCGCCGAGATATTGCGCCACATGGCCCTCGTAGCGTTCGACCACCGCACCGGCGGCCGCTTGATAAGCCTGCATCAGACCACGCAAATCTTCGGGGTCGAGTTGCTCGGACAGAGCCGTGGAACCAACCAAATCGCAGAACATGACGGTAATTTGACGGCGCTCGGCTTCTCGCGTGGCGACTGGCGCTGCCAAGCCATCCGCATCATCTATTTCTGTGGCTTTAGCGGATTCGTCGAGTGACGCAATAGCTTTGAGCAGACGTTTGCGATGGCCCATCACCGCCACGCCCAGGTCCTTAAGATCGCTGTCGCTCAACTCGGGCAGCAGGGAGCGATCGATCTCGTTCTCTTCGAACGCGTCGACATATTGGCCTAAACCGAACCCTTCCAGCCACCCGCGAATGCCTGACATATTCCCTCCGACGCACAGTCTATACGCCCAAGAAGGGCGGCGCATCTAAAGCTCTGAATGACCGGTCGTGGCTAAAAAAATGCCCTAAGCCGAGACCGCTCGGAAACGGCAGAAACTGGGGGTAATTCGGACCAAGCCCGCCATTTCGACCGCGATTGACTCGGCTTCGGGCCTGAACCGTGGATGCCGGGTTCGGTCAAGCCTGACCTTGGCTATGTCATAACGCGGTTAATGGCACGATTCCTCTCCGGCCTGAGCGGCGGATCAGGTGAAGCGCTTTGTCGAGGGTGCGGATCGGGGCAGGTAATGCCAACCTGCGACGATGGAAGGCGGAGCGAAATGGCGAAGCGGACGAAGAGACCGCGGCAAAACGAAACGCCGCCGCCGCGGGCCTTGCCGTTGTCCTGCGCGCTGCAATGGGTGCTCATCGGGGCGCTTGGCATCGGGGTCGTCGCGCTGGCCATATACGCCACTTTCGATGGCACGACGGACGTCACGGTGCCGGCGCTCTCGGCCGCCGCCCGACAGGGCCAGGCGCTGTTCGCGGCGCCCTGCGCCGAATGCCACGGCGAGAACGCCACGGCCGGCGATCGCGGCCCACCGCTGATCCACGACACCGACAACCCCGGCCATCACGGCGACCGCGCGTTCCATCGCGCCGCCACCCCCCGGGGTGTGCGCCAGCACCACTGGTCCCACGGCAACATGCCGCCGCAGCCCTCGGTCAGCCGCGCCGACATGGGCGGGATCATTCGCTTCGTGCGCGAAACTCAGGCAGCCAACGACATCGTCTACCGACCCCATCGCAGGTAGCCGGCATCGGCGTTTCGGGTAGGAGCGGCGCGCCGGGCGCTGTGGCCGGTCGAACCGGTTCCATCTAGCCCGGAAGCGCTCTAGCCACTTTGGTTGGTGGATCACCTTATCAATACAGTTGAGTGCTTTAGCCGAAAGGCCGGCGTGTGCCGCCGGAAATCAAATGTCTCGGTCGATCCACTAGACGCTGATGGAGAACGGCGCCGGGTCGCTTTTGCCGGGGTTCTGCTCGCCCGGCTCCCGACCGCCGAGCGCGGCCGAGGCGGCAGCGGCGGCGGTGGTCGGCGCCGCGTCCTCCGTGCTGTCGGGCCGGGCTTCCTCCTGGCGCAGCGCGGAGAGCTCGACGCGGGCCTCGGCAATGCCGGCCGCGGCGGCAGCGGCGATGGCGCGGTCGGTGCCCGAGGGGTCGGCCGGGGCCAGCGCCGCGCGCTTGACCTGGGACAGCTTCTGGATGGTCGCGGCGGGATCGCCCGGGATCGGCGCGAGATCAATGGGCACTTCGCCGCCGGTGGCATAGCGCTGGCCGTCGGGACCCACGGTGTAGCTCAGGGCGACCGCGCCCGCATAGGCGCCCGCTGCGGCCTTGTGGGCGCGCTCGTGGGCGCGCACGGCGGTATCGCGACGCGACAGCTCAGCCACCCGGGCACGCTCTTCGTCTGTCAGACCCTGCTCGTCGCTGGCCGCGGGCTCGCTCGCCTCCTGCGCCGCCAAGGCGTTGCCCGGCGCGACCAGGTTTCCCGGCGGCGCTGCCTGACGATCGGGTTTCTGCTCTGCCGGTGCCGGTGCCGGTTGGGTTTGGTCCTGGCTGCGCGGCGGCGGCGCTACCGCGGCGGGCGCGGCCGTCGGCGGCAGAGTGCTGGAAATCTCCATTCCGGTCCTTGGGCTTAGAGCATAATGTGATCATATGCGGTCATTTGACCGGGATGATTTTTGCCGTCGGTTAGGAGCGCGCGGCGCCGTCGTGTCCCCCACGTCAAGCGGCGCGCGACGCTGCCGACGGCAAAAAGCACCCGGCCTGCGGTGGCCCGGCTCACCGCGCTGGATGCGTTGCGCCGCTTGCCCGATGTCCCCGCATCGCGCTGCGCGACCCGCCTGCCCAGCGCGGCGATCCGGGCCATCAAATGATCGCATATGATCACATCATGCTCTGGTCAACCCGCTCCGTCCATAGTGTGGCGCAATCGCATCGGTTGTGCAAGATCGGCGGTCTGCCTGCGTGACCATGACGCTCTTCAAGGCCCGGGCATTGCCGGCGGCGGTGGCGGCGGCAGGGTCTCTCGGCGGCGGCTGGGTATCAGCGCCGCGCCGAGCACTAGCGCGGCGATCGCCAGTAAGCCCGCGCCAGCCGCCCCACGGAGGTGGCGCGTCGGCCGGCGCATCAGCACCGGCACCCCGTCCTTTTCCAGATCGCTGATCTCGAGATCCGGCCCGCCCGCAGCGTGACTGGCGTCAGGCGCCGTTGCCAGGCAGTCGTAGCCTACCGACTTGGCGAGGTCGGCGCGCGCTGAGTCGCGGTAGCTGAAGCGCACCCGATCGCCCGCGGCCAGGGCGTCGGCCACCTCGCGGCGGCTGCGATGGTGCAGGAAATAGCGGAAGGTGCAGGTGTGCTCGAGGCTGGCAAAATCGATCATCGAGCCGATGGCCTCGTCGCTCGTGTCGTCGGAATTGTTGAAGGAGCCATGCGTTTGGATGTCGGCAACCGTCGCCTCACCGTGGCGCAGCTCCCAAGGCGCCACCCCGTGCAGGAGCCAGAGCCCCAGCGGCACGGCCACGGCCGGCCCCAGCATGAACGGCGGCGGGTCACGCACCACCAAGCGGATGAGCAGCTCGCCGCCGGCGATAGCGCCGAAGATCATCAGGGCGCCGACGGTGGCGGGATCTGCCACCCCCAACCCCGGCGACAGCATTTCAAAGGCGCCGGTGAGCGCGATAATCAGCGCCAGCAAACCGATCAGCCCCGACACAATGCCCCTCAGCACCAGCCATACGGTCGCAAGCGCGGACATGGTCACCCCCATTCCGGTTGTCGGCGCACGACTATACGCGACACCACGGCGGACATCGCTCAGGCGATGGAGCGTAGCCCGGACACGGCCTTAACCCCCGGCGCCTCGCGAGATGTCCTCAGTCGGCGGTCCCGCTACAGCATCATCTGCTTCCGCCAAAACGCACCACCTCCTGGTCGATGGCGCCGAAGATCGAGGCGCCGTGCCGATCCAGCATCTCGAGCCGCACGCGGTCGCCGAAGCGCAGGAAGGGGGTGACGGGCGCGCCCTCTTCGATGGTTTCGATCATGCGCACTTCGGCGATGCACGACCAGCCGCGGCTGCGGTCGCGGTTGCTGACGGTGCCCGAGCCGACGATGGCGCCGGCGCCGAGCACACGCGTATGTGCGGCGTGGGCGATCAGCTCGCCGAAATCGAACTGCATGTCGCTGCCGGCATCGGCCCGGCCGACCTGCTTGCCGTTGAGGCTGACGAGAAGGGCGCCGTGCAGCTTGGCGCCGTCCCAGGCCGGCCCAAGCTCGTCCGCCGTCACCGCGACCGGCGAGAACGCCGTCGCCGGCTTGCCGTGGAAAAAACCGAAGCCTTTGGCCAGCTCGCCTGCGATCCGCCCGCGCAGGTAGACATGGTGGACCAGCATCCCCAGTTTGATGTGGCCGCGCGCGGCCGCCGCCGAGACACCCATGGGCACGTCGCCGGTGATCACCGCGACCTCGCCCTCCATGTCGATGCCGTGGGCCTCGTCGGCGGCCAGGATGGCGTCGCTGGGGCCGATAAAGGCGTCCGAGCCGCCCTGGTACATCAAGGGGTCGTGGCGAAAGCTCGGCGGCATCTCGACGCCGCGCGCCTTGCGCACCAATTCCACGTGGTTGAGATAGGCGCTGCCGTCGGCCCATTGGTAGGCCCGCGGCAAGGGCGAGGCGAGCGCCGTGACGTCGAGGGCAAAGCCCTCATTGCCGGCGTTGAGCTGGTCCGATAGTGCCTGAAGCGCGGGCGCGGCAGTCCGCCAGTCCTCGATCGCGGCCTGCAGGGTCGGCGCCACGCCGTCCGCGACCAACGCCCGCGCCAGATCGCGCGAGACCACGATCAGCGTGCCGTCGCGCCCGCCCGCCTTGAGGCTGGCAAGCTTCATGCGTCCGGGGCGCCCTGCCACGACTGGGCATAGTCCTCGACCTCGATGCCGCCGGGCAGCGATGCCACCTCCAGGGGGTCGCGGGTGTCGATCATCATCGCCACCTCATCCGTTGCCGGCTTGGCCTGCGCAAACGCGTTCTTCAGCGCCTTGGGGTGCGGGCCGTGGGTGAAGCCGCAGGGATGGAAGGTGACCATGCCGCGGTCGATGTTGTCGCGGCTGAAGAAATCGCCGCGGTGATAGAACAGCACTTCGTCGTAGTCGTCGTTGTTGTGGAAGAAGGGCACCTTCAGCGCCCCCGGATCGCTCTCGAAAGGCCGTGGCACGAAGGTGCAGACGACGAAGCGCGCGGCCATGAACGTGGTGTGCGCCGAGGGCGGCAGGTGGGCGCGATGGCTCATCAGCGGCCGGATGTCGCGCCAATTGAGCCTGACCGGCGCCAGGTCGCCCTGCCAACCCAGCGCATCGAGCGGGTTGTAGGGATAGGTGATGCACGAGATCTCGCCGCCATGCTTGACCTCGACGCGCCATTCGCTTTCGTCCTGCTGGGCGCGGAAGGCATCGTCGAGCCGCGGCGTGGCGAGCACCGCCGGATCGAAGATGGCGTGGCGGCCGACCGGGCCTTTCTCGGGCAGGCGGTAGGCGTCGTTGGTGGCCTCGACCAGCATGACCTCGGCATCGCCGTCGAACTCGGTGCGCCACATGGTGCTGCGCGGCAGCAGCACATAGTCGCCGTCGCGGATCTCGAGGTGGCCGTAGTCGCAGAACAGGCGCCCGGCGCCTTCGTGAACGAACAGCAATTCGTCGCCTTCCGCATTGCGCGCCAGCGCCGGCATGGCGCCGCCGGTGCGCCAATAGCGCAGCTTCACATGGGCATTGCCGAGCAGGTCTTGCGCCGCCCAGGGCATGGCGGCGGCGGCGCCGTGTTTGTTGAGGTCGAACAGGCGCGGGCGCATGGCGCCTTCGAAGCTTTGCCAGCCGGTCGGCGGGTGGCGGTGCAGCATCTGGCTGGCGGGGCCGAAGAAGCCTTCGCGGCCAAGCTCGCGCTCATAGGTGCCCGCGGGCAGGTCGCAATGGGCCTGGCGGGGGTCGGCGCCCTCGACGCGGGGCAGCGATATCCACGATTTCATGGCCAAGTATCCTCGATTATGTCTCGCGGCGCGGTACGGTAGAGGAATTGTGTACCGCGTCAAACCGGGAAGCTATAACCGCGGCACAGCCTCCTGAGAAAGTCGCCAGTGGACCGATCCCGCGTCTCCGCCATTCTGCTTCTGGGCCTGCCGATTGTCGGCGGCATGACCTCGCAGACCCTGTTCAATCTGGTCGACACCGCCATGGTCGGCCGGCTCGGCACCGATGCGCTGGCCGCGGTCGGCGTCGGCGGCTTCGTCAACTTCCTCAGCGTGGCCCTGGTCATGGGGCTCTCGGCCGGCGTCCAGGCCATGGCTTCGCGGCGCAAGGGCGAGGGCCGCGATGCCGAGACCGCGGTGCCGCTCAACGGCGGGCTGGTGCTCGCCCTGGT
This sequence comes from uncultured Rhodospirillaceae bacterium, assembly GCA_964625645.1. Lineage (GTDB taxonomy): Bacteria > Pseudomonadota > Alphaproteobacteria > UBA7887 > UBA7887 > UBA7887. The sequence goes on along the minus strand of CAZVDW010000286.1, from coordinate 11,555 downwards.
CCTCGCCCTGCCGGCGATGGCTGTGCTGATGGCCTTCGCCGGCGACATCTACGCCCTGGTCAACAGCGACCCCGCCGTGATCGCCCTCGGCGTGCCCTATTTCGAGGCGCGGCTGTTTGCCCTGCTCGGGGTCGGCATCAATTTCGCCTTTCGCGGCTTCTGGAACGGCATCGGCCTGAGCATGGTCTATCTGCGCACGCTGATCGTCATGCAGCTTGCCAACATCGTGCTCAATTACGGCCTCATCTTCGGCGCCTTCGGGCTGCCGGAGATGGGCACCACGGGGGCCGGCGTGGGCAGCGCCATCGCCACCTATATCGGCGCCGCCACCTATCTCTGGATGGCCTGGCGGCGGGCCCGCCCGCACGGCTTCCTCGCCGCCATGCCAAACCGCGAGACCATGCTCACCATGGTGCGGCTGTCGCTGCCCTCGTCGCTGCAACAGGTCTTTTTCGCCGGCGGCCTGACGGCGCTGTTCTGGATCGTCGGCCAGGTCGGCACGGCCGAGGTGGCGGCGGCCAACGTGCTGATCAATCTGACCCTGGTGATCATTCTGCCGGGCCTGGCGCTGGGCCTTGCCGCGGCCTCGCTGGTCGGCCAGGCGCTCGGCGCCGGCGATGCCGTCGATGCCCATCGCTGGGGCTGGGACGTGGTCAAGGTGGCCGCCGTCGTCATGGCCACCCTCGGCCTGCCCATGGCCGTGGTGCCCGAGCTGATCCTCTCGGGCTTTATCACCGATGCCGAGACCCGCGCCCTGGCGATACCGCCCTTGCGCCTGGTCGGTATCGTCATCGCCTTCGACTCGATCGGCATGGTGTTGCAGAACGCCCTGCTCGGCGCCGGTGCGGTGCGCATGGTGATGACCGTCTCGATCGCCACCCAGTGGGGCATCTTCCTGCCCATCGCCTGGCTGGTCGGCCCGCAGCTCGGCTACGGCCTGTTCGGCATCTGGGTCTGCCAGACCGGCTGGCGCGTGCTGCATTCGTCCCTTCTCGTCATGTTCTGGCAGCGCCGAGGCTGGACCAAGATCAAGGTTTAGCCGGCCATGAGCTCGGCCAGCGCTTGCAGCACGATGGGGTTCTCCTCCTCCGTGCCCAACGAGAAGCGCAGGCAGGTGGGCAGGCCGTAATTGTCGAGCCGTCGCGGCACGATGCCGCGCGCCAGCAGGAAGTCGTAGGCCGCCGGGGCATCGGGGAACTCGACGAGCACGAAATTGGCCGCCGACGGATGCACGTGCAGCCCCAGCGCGCCGATCTCGCTCTCCAGGCGCGAAATCCAGCGCTCGTTGAAAGCCACCGCGCGCTCCAGGAACTCGCTGTCGTGCAGCGCGGCGATGCCGGCGGCCTGGGCCGGCGCGTTGACGTTGAAGGGCCCGCGGATGCGGTTGACCACATCGACCACGCTTTCGGGCGCGTACATCCAGCCCAGGCGCAGGGCGCTAAGGCCGAAGATCTTCGAGAACGTGCGCGTCATCACCACGTTGTCGGCCTCGTCGACCAGGGCGCGGCCGTCCTCGTAATCGTTGCGCCGCATATATTCGGCATAGGCCGCGTCGATCACCAGCAGGGTGTGCTCGGGCAGGCCCGCGCGCAGGCGCCTGAGCTCAGCACTCGGAATATAGGTGCCCGTCGGGTTGTTCGGGTTGGCCAGAAAGCAGACCCGCGTGCGCTCCGTGGCGCGGGCCAGCAACGCATCGACATCGGCGGTGTGACCGTCCTCGGGCGCGATCACCGGCGTCGCGCCCTGTCCTTGCGCGGCGATCTTGTAGATGGCGAAGGCGTGCTCGGTGAACAGCACCTCGTCGCCGGGCCCGGCATAGGCCTGGGCCAGCAGGGTCAGCAGCTCGTCCGAGCCGTTGCCGCAGATGATGCGCCCCGCCGCCATGCCGTAGCGCTCGGCGAGCGTGTCGCGCAGGTCCCAGGCACCGCCGTCGGGGTAGCGGTGCAGGCGGTCGGCCAGGCCGATATAGGCGGCGGTGGCCAGCGGGCTGGCGCCGAGCGGTGTCTCGTTCGACGACAACAGGATCAGGCGGTCGCCGCCCTCGGCGCTTTGCCGCCCCGGCACATAGGGCGCGATATCGAGAATGCCTGGACTGACGCTAAGCTTGCTCATGATTTCGACCCGGCTGGCTCGTGACTGCCGGACCATAGCGCCGGCACCGCGCTTTGGCGAGGCCACAATCCCGCCCGGGCAAGCGACTCGCCAGTTCGGTTCCAGCAGTTCGGTTCCGGTCACCAATTATTTCGGCGTTTTCTGCATTATTTCAATTCGTTATGATCCAACTAGTTCAGTACCGGTCACTATTTATTCCAATATTTATCGATTTATTTCAATTAGTTACGGTTCAGGGAATGCGGTTTACGAGCGGCGTCTCTCTAACATACTGAAATATCAGAAACATCTCGGAAATAATTGGTGTCCGGTACCGAATAAGTGACGCCGGAGCCGGCGCTTGCCGGGAGCGGTACGAATATGCTCCAAGCTCCGGCCGTGTCGCTCGGTTCCGGTCACCAATTATTTCCGTATTTTTCGTGTTATTTCAACTGGTTACGATACAGAGGATGCGACCCGCACGCGCTGCCTCACTAACACACTGAAATTTAACAATAATGCCGGAAATAATTAGTGTCCGGTACCGAATAGCGGAACCGAATAGTGATGCCGCGGCCTGCCCTTGCCAGGGGCGGTCGGAATATGCTCCAAATCCCGCCATGACAGACAAGCAGCTCGCCTTCCTCTGGCCGCAAGAGGACTTTCGCGCCACGGGCCTCGCCGTGCCCGCCGGCTTCGCCATTCGCTTCGGCCGTGCGGCGGTGGCGGAAGAGGCCGCCGCCGCCTGCGTCGGCGCCGACTACATCGTCAGCGGCTCGGGCTTCGGCCATATCGGCAAGGACATCCTCGACTCAGCGCCCGGCGTGCGCCTGGTGCAGCTGACCGGCGCCGGCTACGAGAATGTCGACCACGACAGCTGCGCGGCGCGCGCCATTCCGGTCTGCTATTGTCCCGGGCTCAACGCGCCGTCGGTGGCACAGCTCGTGGTGCAGCAGACGCTCAAGCTCCTGCGACCGCTGACGCAGCTTGAGCACGGCGGTGGCGAGGAATGGTTCGCGGCGCGCCAAGAGAGCGTCATGGGCCATGAGCTCGGTGGCCGCGTGGGCATCGTCGGCTACGGCAATATCGGCCGCCAGACGGGCCGCCTGTTCCAGGGCCTCGGCTTCGACGTGGTGCGCGCGGCGCACGGCGGCCAGCAAGCGGACGCGGTGCCGACCCTGCCCTTCGCCGAGCTGCTGGCGAGCGCCGATTTCGTCGTCGTCTGCCTGCCGGCGCGGCCCGACACGCGCGGCCTGATCGGCGCCGACGAAGTGGCGCAGATGAAAGCGGGTGCCGTGCTCGTCCATGTCGGGCGCTCGGGCGTGGTCGATGACGGCGCGGTGGCGGCGGCGCTGGCGCAAGGCCGGCTCGGCGGCGCCATCTTCGATGTCTTCGAGACAGAGCCGTTGCCCGAGGACCACCCTTTCCTCGCCTTGCCTGACGAAGTGCGTAAGCGGCTGCTGCTGACGCCCCATGTCGGCGGCCAGACGCGCGAATCGAAAGCGCGCAATTTCCGCATCGCGCTGGAGAATGTGTTGCGTGTGGAGGCCGGCGAGACGCCGCTCTATCCGACGCCGCTGTCGAAAGCCTAGGGCGCGCCGCCCTCGAGTGGGGCCAGCCTGATGGTGCGGTCCTGGATCTGCGGGCTGAGCGGAATCACGGCGCGCATCTTGGCGCGCAGCTCCTCGGTCACGGCGCGCGCCTCTTCCTGATTGCCGACCACGCGCGGCGTGATCACCACCAGCAGCTCGGTGCGGGTGTCAACGTCGGTGGTATTGCTGAACAGCTCGCCGAGCAGGGGCACGTCCTGCAGGAAAGGCACGCCCGTCTTGGTCCGGTTGCGGTCTTCCTGGATGAGGCCGCCGAGCGCCACCGTCTCGCCGCTCTGCACCGCGATCGAGCTTTGCACGCGGCGCTGCTGGAAGGTCGGGATGACGGTGCCGGCATTCGCATTGGCGATCACGCTCGAGACCTCTTGCTCCACTTCCATGATCACCAGCCCGCCCGGGTTCACCCGCGGCGTCACGCGCAGGATGATGCCGACCTCGCGGAACTCGATGCTGTTGACCAGGGGCGCATCGCCCGAGGCGCTCGATTGCTGCTGCTGGGTGGCCACGGGAACGTCCTGGCCGACCTGAATCTCCGCCGTCTGGTTGTCGAGCACCATGAGCTGGGGCGAGGAGATGACGTTGACGTCGGTGATGCTCTCCAGCGCGTTGAGCACCACGCGCGCGTCGGTGCCGGCCGACAGCAGATAGGAGAAGCCGGGGAAGGTCTGCGAGGCGACACCCGTGGCCACTGTCGACAGCGTGGCCGCGGAATTGCCCGATTGCAGGAACCATTCGATGCCGTAGCGCAAGGTGTCGGTCAGGGTAACCTCGGCGATGGTGGCCTCGATCAGCACCTGCAGCGGCACGATGTCGAGCTTGTGCAGGGCGCTCTCGACCATGCGGTATTGGCGCGCCGTGGCCAGCACCAGCAGTGCGTTGTTGGCTTCGTCGGGGATGATGCGAATGTCACTGATACCGCCCAGGCCGATGCCCTCGCCGCCGCTGCTTGCGGCGCGCGCCACCGCACCGGCGGTGGCCACGGGCTCGGACAATGGCGCCTCTTCGGCGGCACCCGTCGCCGCTTCGTCCGGCCGCGCCACCCGGCGCGGCGCCTCGCTGCCGACCTCGACGCGTTCCGCGCCCGGCGCCAGTGCGGCCCGCGGCGCCTCGTCCTCGGACGGTGAGAAGGCATCCTGCAAGACCGAGGCAAGGTCCTCGGCGCGGCCGTTTCTGACGTAGTAGACGAACAGGCGCTGGGTTTCGTTCTCGGTCTCGCCCTGGTCGAGCCTGGCGATCCACTCCTCGGCCTGGTCGATGTAATGGGGGCGTGTCGCGATCACCAGCACCGCGTTGATGCGGTCGACCGGGACAAAGCGCAGCAGGCCGGCGAGCGGGCCGCTGCCGGCCTCGCCGAAGATCGCTTGCAGCTCGCCGATCAGCGCCTCCGGGTCGGCATAGTCGAGCGGCACCAGGGCGAAGGACATGCCTGACATCCAGTCGACGTCGAAAATGCTCGCCAGCTCGTGCAGCGCCCGCAATTCCTGCTGGGTGCCGGCGACGATCATCAGGTTGCGCGCGGTGTCGACCCGCAGCACGCCGCCGGCCGGCACCACCGGCTCGAGGATCTGCGCCATCTCGGCGGCACCGACATGCGCGAAGGAGAGAATGCGAATGGCGAAGCCGCGCGTGACGCCGCCGCCGGGCAGGAAATGCCCCGAGACACCGGCACTGTCGATCGCCTCCTGCAAGGGCAGGACGACGAAATTGTCGGGCTTGCGCACCAGCGCGAAGCCGTTCAGGGCGAGGATCTCCTCGAGCATCGGCAGCAGCGCGGCGCGCGGCAGGGGCCGGCTGGTCTGCACCGTGATGCTGCCCTGGACGCGCGGGTCGAGCACATAGTTCTCACCCAGCATGTCGCCGAGCACCGAGCGCACCACCTCGCGCACATCGGCATTGACGAAGTTGAGGGTGATGTCGCCTTCGCGGCCGGCACCCGCGCCCATGACCGCGGTCGGCGCGGCAAGAAATTCGCCGCTGCCGCCGACGCGCTGGGTCTCGGGCGGCGCGGCGGGCTCGCCTGCGAGCGCCAGCGGAAAAGTCTCGACCTCGTCCGATAGGGTTTCGCCTGGCTCGGCAGCGCCAACCGGCTGGGCGGCCAGTGCCGCCGCGCGCTCGGCATCCGCGTCGCGTTGCCGGGTCAGCTCGGCACAACCAGCGATCGCCAAGACGAGCAGCGCGGCAGCCACGATATGCGGCGCGCCTCGTCGCCGATCCGATATCGCCCGCTCGCTAGTCACAGCCCCGATGCCCTTTAATTCCAGGGTGGAAATAGGATTTCCTCAGACGCGAGTCGATGTGTCAATTTGCTCCCGGCACAATAATGCGACACTGTTGCGGTGAGGCAACATACCAATATGCCGCTTATTCCGCTGTGCGCTCCTCGACGTCGCGGCGTTCGGCGGCGCGCCGGCGGCGGCGTTCCTCGCGGTCTTCGCGGCTCGGCTGGGCCTCGGGCGGCGGCGTAGCGTCATCCCTGAGCTGCGCTTCCTCGAGCCGGGTGCCGGAGCGGAACAGCACCCGGTCGGGCTCGATGGATTCGACCGTCCAGCCCGCTGCCACCGCCCCGGGCGCCAGGCGCAGGAGCACCGCCACGCCGGGCTGGCGCACCAGGGCCACGCGTTCCTCGCCATTGATCAGGACGCCGACGAGCTCGAGCTCGAACGCCGCCAGCACCGGTGCCGCCTCGACGGCCAGGGCGGGCGCATCGTCCGGCGGCCGCCGCGAGGGCGAAAACAGGGGCCGCGCCAGCACGCCGTCGAAGGTGCTGGCGGGCGGCGGCTCGTAGGCCACGGCGGGCGGCAGTGGGGCGACGTCCATGCTGTCGCCGCCGGGCGCGACCGCTGCGGCCAGCCGCGGCGCCGACTCCAGCTCCAGATAGACCATGGCGGCCAGTAGCGAGCAGACCAGCAGGGGCAACAGCAGGGCCGGGCCGCTGCGCTTCGGACCGTTCATCATGTGCCGGGCCCCTCGCCAGCGGCGCGCATATAGCCGATCAGGTCCATGCGCACGTCGAGTGGTCCGGCGACCTCGGCCTCTGCCGGATCGGCGTTGCGGCGGCGGCGCCGGCTTTGCTTGCGGCGAATATCCAGGGAATCGACGAACAGCACCGGACGCCCCGTCTCGAGCTCGTAAAGGATACGCGCCAGCGCCTCGCCCTCGGCGGTGAACTGGGCCCGCACGGTGATCGCCATCAATTCGCCCGCGGCCGCGGCCGGCAGGGCCTGGACGCTGCGTGTGACAGCGCCGTGGCGGTCGAAGGCGGCCTGCAGGCGCTGCTGCAGGCTGGCCGCCGCGAGGGTGCCGCTGGTCGCGGCGATGATGTCGCCGCTGCCGGCCTGACGCGAGTCGAGCTCGGCAAGCTGTGCCCGCAGCAGCGGTGCCGTGGCGATCAGCCTTTGGTAACGATCGAGCAACGTCGCCGAACGCGCGATCGAGTCGTCATGGGCGGCAAAGCGCTCGTAGAGCGGCTCGATAACCAGGCCCCAGCCGGCCAGCAGCAGCGCCAGCAACAGGCCGAGCGCCAATAGCTTGCCGCGGATGCCGCCGGGACCGGTCACGGGGCCGGCTCCGTGTCGAGCTCCGCCGAGACATGGAAGCGCTCGAGGTTGAGGCGTTGATCGCGGGTCAGGGGCGAGCGGAACCGTGCATTGCCGAGCAAAGGCGCCTCTTCGAAACGCCCCAGCAGGGGTGCTGCCGCCGCCGCATAGCCATGCACCTGCAACTCGTCGCTGTCGATGCGCAACTGGAAGGCCCAGGTGTCGTCGGGCAAGAGGGCCGTGACCTGATCGAGCACGGCAAGATGCAACGGTGTCGCGGCGCGGCGCGCGACGATGCCGCGGCCGCCCGCAAGCCGGCGGGCGATCTCGTCGCGCAAGCCGGCCGCTTCGTTCGCGGCTTCACGCGCCTCGGCCACCTGGCCGCCAAGATGCTCGGCCACCTGGCGCTTTTGCTCAAGCGGAATGGCCACCGCCGCCGCCGAAAGGCCCACGGCGAGCAGCAGCAGAAACGCATGCAAAGCGCGGGCTACGCCACTGCCCGGCCGGTTGCGTGGCGGCAACAGGTCAAGCGGTGTGGCACTGCCGCTGTCGTCGGGAACCTCGATGCGGTCCGGCCACAAGCGCCAATCCGCGGCCCGCGCCAGGGCCTCGTCGACCACCCGCCGCGGCGCCACGGCGAGATCGACGCTGAGCTTTTGCGCCGCCGCATCGCGTCCGGTCACGCGCTGGTCGTAATAGACCTCCTCGGCCTTGAAGGGGGTGCGGCGGTCCATCTCGAAGGCCATGACCTCGGCCAGATTCTCTTCGGCCGCGAGGGGCAGCTCGACCGTCTGGCGCAGCACGCCGCCTGTCGGCAGCCTGAGCACCACGGTTGCCCGGTCCGGGTCGAGGCTTCCGAGCTTGCGCCGCGCCTGGCGCCTCGCCTGGGCCGGGGAGCGGCCCGCCAGGGCGATGTCGCCGAGGGCCTCCTCGCGGCCAGCGCGGCGGCGCGCCAGAGCCACGGTGTCGCCATCGAAAGCGAAGATGATCTCGCCATGCTCGCCGCGCAGGGCCCGACGCACGACACCGGGGACCAGGCCGGCCAGTTGGCCGCCCCACCACCTGGCGAAGTCGCCGATTGCCCCTGTCAGCTGGCGGATCATTGCGATCGTCCGTGTTCCTATGTGGCCGCGTCTCATGGCCACGCATGTTTGCGATGTCAGGCGTGCAACCCCATCTTATAGCAAGACCCGCTGACACGACGGAGAACGATCATGCATCTGCTGCGCTGGACCGCCGTGATAACGGCCGTGATGACAATGACAGCGGCGCAGGCGGCGCCCATTGCATGGGACGCCGGCATTTCTGACGACCGCCTGCTGTTGCACGTCGATACGCCGGTCGACGAGATGCCGCCGCAGCTGGCCGAGGCCTATGTGCGCGGCATCCAGGAAGAGCTGACGGCGCACGGCTATCGCCCGGGCCCGGTCGATGCCAGGCCGGGGCGGCAGACCGCGGCGGCGATTCGCGCCTACCAGCGCGATGCCGGGCTGATTGTCACCGGCGTGCCGACCGGCGAGCTGCTCGACCATCTGAAATTCGCCCTGCCCAAGGTCAATGCCAGGCCGCAAGGCGCGGGGCCCTCGGCGGCGCTCGTCACCAACGTGCAGCGGGCCTTGTTCCAGCGCGGCTATTACACCGCTACCATCGACGGCCTGCTGGGGCCGGCGACACGCCAGGCCGTGCGCGATTTCCAGGCCACCGCCGGCCTGCCCGTGACGGGAAAGCTCGATGACCGCCTGCTGGCCGAGATAAAGCTCGCCGACTGACCCGCAAAGCGCCGGTCATAGTGCAAACGCACCATGACTCGTGAAAAAAAATGAACTAATAGACATACCAGCATAACTAGGGTAAATACTAGTTATTGCCGCCGTATAGCCGGGCTACCCACAGCAGCTACCCTCGGTTTGCCCAGCGCCACGGCCAATCTCATGGTCAGTCTGAATGCTGACCGGATGCTTGAATATTTGAAGCGGGAGAGTTTCCAACATGGCACTGTTTTCAAGAAATGGACTGACGGGCTCCATCATAGCCGTCCTGTCCCTGTTGCCGCTGACGGCCCAGGCTCAGGGCGCATCGGATGTCGCGACCGGCGAGCTTGATGTGGTCATCGAAGAGAGCTTCGAGGCCGGAGCTGGGCCGACCGTGCGCTACTTCCTGCGCGACCAAAGCGGCAGGGCGATGCGCGAATTGTTCTTCGACCTGACGCCGGGACCCGGCCTCAGCACCGGCGCCCAGGTCTCGGTGCGCGGTCAGGCGCGCGGCCAGGGCCTGGCGGTCGAGTCGATCGAAGTGCTGGAGGAGCCGGCCGCCGCCGATACCGGCGCGGTGCCCTCGAGCACGGTCTGCCCGGCCGGTTCCGAGGTGCGCAATCTGGTCGCCGTGCTGGTCGATTTCGATACCGACGGCGACGGCGTCGCCGACCGCGCCGCCTATCCCCACGATGCCAACGCCGTCGAGGACACCGTGTTCGGCACCGGCGAATCGATGACCAGCGTCTACCGCGGCGGCTCCAACGACGCGCTCTGTTTCGAGGGCGTCGTCGAGGGACCGATCACCATCGATGTCTCCGACCCGGCCATTCACCCGGACGAATCGTGCCAATACTACCAGTGGGCCTATGCGGCGGAAGCCGAGGTCTCGATGAGCGGCTACAGCCACCGGGTTTTCGTGCTGCCCCATTACAGCGATATCGCCGCCTGCAGCTGGGCCGGTGTCGCCAATGTCGGCTGCGGCAGCTATTGCCGCTCCTGGATCGCCTATAACGGCCCCATCGTCTACATCCACGAGATCGGCCACAATCTGAGCCTGGCGCATTCCTCGTACGATCCCGAGAACGACGGCATCGGCAATACCTCGGGCGAGATCTACGGCGACCAGTCCGACCCCATGGGCTATGCCAACCAGCGCTATTACGGCTTCAACGCGGGTCATCACGACCAGAAGGGCTGGGCCACCAACAACGTCACCGCGACGGCCAGCGCCAGCTTCGAGCTGTTCCCGCTGCACCTGACGCCGGGCGAGGCGCAGGCCGCCGACCCCCTGGGCCAGGGCCTGCAGATGGTGCGCATTCCGCGCGCCGAGGGCGGCTACTATTATCTCTCCTACCGCCAGGCCGCGGGCCATGACAGCGGGCTGTATTCGTCCTATGTCAATGGCGTCAGCGTGCATCGCTATATCGGCGGCGGCTACAGCAACACCTATCTCATCAAGCGGCTGTCGGGCAGCGGCGACTGCGCCAACACCCCCGGCGCCTGCTTCAGCGACGACACCACCGGCGTGAGCGTGCGCCAGGTCAGCGAGAACGGCGCCAGCGCCACGGTCGAGGTCAGCTACGAGTGCGTGCCCGGCAACCCGGCGGTCAGCGTCTCGCCGGCCGAGCTCGTGGTCGACGGCGCCGGCTCCAGCGCGCTGTTTACCGCCACCGTCACCAACACCGACGCGCCGGCGGCGATCTGCGAGGACGCGGTCACGTTCGACCTCAACCTCAATGACGGCAGCGGTTGGAGCTATCTGGAGACGCTTCCGCCGCTCGGCGCAGGCCTCAGCGACAGTGCCGAGATCCTCGTCGGCGTGCCGGCCGGGGACGGCCAATACACGATTGCCGTCGAGGCCGACGATTTGGTCGAGCGCACGGGCCAGGGCCAGGCAACGCTGATTGTCGACGGCACCGCGCCGGACGCGCCGGCCAATCTGCTCGCCGAGGTCAAGCGCAAGACGCGCGTGGTGCTCTCCTGGGATGCCGCCGGCGACAATGCCAATGGCAGCGGCATCGAGGCGTACGTGGTCTCCCGCGATGACGGCACGGAGACGCTTGAGATCGCCGTCGTCGGCTGTTGCGGCTATACCGACAGCGCCACCACCAGCGGCGCCACCTATACCTACGAGGTGATATCGGTCGACCGTGCCGGCAACGAATCCCTGCCGGCCTCGGTCACGATCACCCTCGGCGGCAAGGGCGGTGGCGGCGGCGGCGGCGGCAATAACGGTGGCGGCGGCGGCAAGGGCAAGCCGAAGAAATAAACCTCCCCCCCACGACCCCCCCACTTGCCGGGGCGCCCCGATCGGGCGCCCCTTTTTTTCATTCGACCTCGTCTTCGTCCTGGTCGATATCGCGGCTTGCCGGCAGCACGGTATCGATCGCGGTGCGCACCACCAGCTCGGGCCAGACGCGGCGGTCGCCGTGGGCGAAGCTGAGCCTCAGGCGGACCAGCCGCGGCGCCTGCTCGGCAGCGCGCCCGGCGGCCTCCCAGCGCGCCGCGCCGCGCCGCCGCTTGGCGCCGAAATAGGACAGCGCGACAGCCTCGACATGCTCGAT
>CAZVDW010000285.1:0-1775 GCA_964625645.1 uncultured Rhodospirillaceae bacterium | reverse complement strand
CTTCGTGGTCGAGCGTGGCGCCGAAGGCCTGACGACGCCGAAGCTCGAAGGCAAGTTCTCGCTGCGCGCCTCGCCCACCGGCATGATCGTGCTCGACGACGTGTTCGTGCCGGAGGAGAACGTGTTCCCTGATATCCGTGGCCTCGCCGGGCCCTTCGGCTGCCTCAACAACGCCCGCCTCGGCATCGCCTGGGGCAGCATGGGCGCGGCCGAGTTCTGTTGGCACGCGGCGCGCAGCTACACCCTGGAGCGCACCCAGTTCGGCCGGCCGCTGGCGGCCACCCAGCTGGTGCAGAAGAAGCTCGCCGACATGCAGACGGAGATCACGCTCGGCCTACAGGCGGCCCTGCGCGTCAGCCGCCTCAAGGATGAAGGCAAGGTCGCGCCGGAGATGATCTCCATCATCAAGCGCAACAATTGCGGCAAGGCGCTCGACATCGCCCGCGTCGCGCGCGACATGCACGGCGGCAACGGCATTGCCGACGAGTACCACGTCATCCGCCACGCCATGAACCTGGAGGCGGTCAACACCTATGAGGGCACGCACGACATCCACGCCCTCATTCTGGGGCGGGCACAGACCGGCATTCAGGCCTTCAAGTAGAAGCTACCCTGCCATCGTCAGGCCGCCGGAGACGCTGAGCACCTGGCCCGTTACGAAGCCGGCGTCAGCGCTGGCGAAGAAGCAGATGGCGCCGGGCAGGTCGTCGGGCTGGCCGATGCGGCCCATGGGGATGGCGCGGCGAAAGGCCTCCACCAGCTTGTCGGGATTGCGCGAGCCGTCGCGGATCTCGGCCAGAAGATTGGTCTCGGTCGGCCCGGGACAGACCACATTGGCCGTGACCCCATGGCGGGCGTGCTCGCGCGCCAGGGTCTTCGACAGCCCCAGCATGCCCGCCTTGCAGGCGGCATAGACGGCCTCGCCCGAGGAGCCGACGCGGGCCGCGTCCGAGGCCATGGTGACGATGCGGCCGTAGCCGCGCTCGACCATGCCGGGCAGCGTCGTATGGATCATGTTGAGCGCACCGACCAGATTGACCGCGATGAGCTGTTGCCATTCAGCCGGCTCGGTCTTCACGAAGGGCTTGAAGACATCCCAGCCGGCATTGTTGACCAGAACATCGATCGGACCGAGCTCGGCCTCGACCGCGGCCACGGACCCGGCGACGCCGTCATAGTCGGCGATATCGCAGACATAAGCCTTGCTGCCGGGGGCCGTACCCGAGACCGCTGCCGCCGCCTCGCCATCGCGATCGAATACCGCAACCTTGGCGCCTTCCTCGGCAAAGCGCCGCACCGTGGCGCCGCCAATGCCGCCGCCACCACCCGTGACGATGACCACGCGACCGTCTAGTCCGCGCATGCTGTCCTCCCGTTAAATCGTTTAATGCCGGCACTATAACTCTGGTTAATTGACAAGCCAGGGCTAAAGGATTGGGCTGGGAGCCGTCATGGTCAAGAAAGACGAGCTTGTCGGCGAATTCTGGGGCGGGCTGGCCGCGATGCTTGTCGCGGTGCCCTCGGCGATCGCCTTCGGTGTGACGATCTACGGCTCGCTCGGCGCCGGCTATGCGGCCCAGGGCGCGATCGCAGGCATCCTCGGCACCGTCGCGCTTGGCCTCGTCGCACCGGCACTTGGCGGCACCCGGCGACTGATCACGGCACCATGCGCGCCAGCCGCGGCCGTGCTGGCCGCCCTCGCCCTACAATTGACCGAGCATGACGTGGCGCCTGAGAGCGCCGTGGCGCTGATCGCGCTCACCGGCCTGCTCTGC
>CAZVDW010000284.1:0-5946 GCA_964625645.1 uncultured Rhodospirillaceae bacterium | reverse complement strand
CAGCCTGGCGGCGGAAAGCATGTACGACCAGCCCGTCCAGTGGGGCTCGAAGCGCACCGGCCCCGATCTTGCGCGCGTTGGCGGGCGCTATTCCAATGACTGGCACGCCGCGCATATGGTCGATCCGCGCAGCGTGGTGCCCGGCTCGATCATGCCCGGCTATGCGTTCCTGGCCAGGCGCGAGCTGGACTATGGCAATATCGCCGGCCATCTGGATGCGAACATCACGGTCGGCGTCCCCTATGACGAGGCGATGGTGGCTGCCGCGACCGCTGATCTCGAAGCCCAGGCCAATCCCGACTCCGAAGGCGTCGAGGCATTGCTGGCGCGCTATCCCGGCGCGGTGGTGGCCGATTTCGATGGCGATCCGCAACGCATCACGGAGCTCGATGCCTTGATCGCCTATCTGCAGATGCTCGGCACGCTGGTTGACTTCGATGTCTACCAGGCCGAGGGCGACAACCTGCGATAGGAGCCGTTGCCATGACCTATGACGGCCTTTCAGCTTTTATTCAGACCTGGGGTTTGGTGGCCATGGTGCTGGCCTTCGTCGGGATCGTGATCTACGCGCTGTGGCCCGGCAACAAGGCGAAGTTCCACGCCGCCGCGCGCATGCCGTTGGAGGAGGATTAGACGTGGCCGATACGCGAGGCACGCCGGACGGCGACGATTACGAGACCACCGGACACGAGTGGGACGGCATCGCCGAATACAACAAGCCTTTGCCCCGCTGGTGGCTTACGGTGCTGTACGCCTGTATCGTCTGGGCGCTGGCCTATTGGCTGGCCATGCCGGCCCTGCCTTTGGCAAGCGGCTACACGAAGGGCCTTTTGGGCTACAGTCAACGAACCTCGGTGGCGAACCAGATCGCGGAGGTCGATACGGCGCGGGCAGCCCGAGCCGAGCAGCTTCAAACCATGGAGCTGGACGCGGTGCAGGCCGACCCCGACCTGTTGCGCTTCGCGATGGCCGGTGGTCGCTCGGCCTTCCTCGTCAACTGCTCCCAGTGTCACGGCACGGGCGGCGCCGGCGCTCTCGGCTATCCCAACCTGATCGATGACGACTGGCTGTGGGGCGGCACCCTGAGCGACATTCACGACACCATCGGCTACGGCGTCCGCTCGACCCATGACGAGGCGCGGATGTCGGACATGCCGGCCTTCGGCGCCGACGAGATGCTCGAGCCAGCGCAGATTGCCGACGTCGCACAGTATGTCCTGTCGCTTTCCGGCATGGCGAGCGAGTCAGGCGCGGCCGGGCGGGGCGAGGAGACGTTCGTCGAATGGTGCGCCATGTGTCACGGCGAGGACGGCACCGGCCTGGCGGCCATGGGCGCGCCCAACCTGACGGACGCCATCTGGCTCTACGGCGGCGATGTGGAGACGATCACGCAGACCATCTCCTACAGCCGGCGCGGTGTCATGCCGGCCTGGAGCGGGCGTTTGTCCGATACCACGATCAAGCAATTGGCGCTTTACGTCCATTCGCTCGGTGGCGGCGAATAAACGATCATAATCAAGCGGGGGGAGATGCGGTGACGAGTAAGGCATGGTGGATGTCGAGACGCCTGTAGCCGGTTCGGCCGAGGCCGCCCCTGGCGTACAGCGGGCCGCGGTCGACGCGGTCAATGCGAAGGAGAGCCGGTCGCTTTACGCCAAGCGGCCGCGCATCCATCCGCGTCGTGTGCGGGGAACGTTCCGGCGCCTCAAATGGGGCCTGATGATCGTCACCCTCGGCATCTATTATCTGACGCCTTGGATGCGCTGGGACCGCGGCCCCGATGTGCCCGACCAGGCCGTGCTGATCGATCTGCCGGGCCGGCGGCTCTACTTCTTCTTTATCGAGATCTGGCCGCAGGAAGTCTACTACCTGACCGGCCTGTTGATCCTTGCCGCCATCGGGCTGTTCCTGGTGACCAGCGTCTGGGGCCGGGCCTGGTGCGGCTATGCCTGTCCGCAAACGGTCTGGACCGACCTCTTCATCGCCGTCGAGCGTTGGATCGAAGGCGACCGCAATGCGCGTATCCGCCTTGACCGGGCGCGTTGGGGGCCGGCCAAGCTCGCCAAGCGGGTGGTCAAGCACACGGCCTGGATTATCATCGGCATCCTGACCGGCGGCGCCTGGGTCTTCTATTTCATGGATGCGCCGACCTTGCTCGGCCAGCTGATCGTGTTCGAGGCGCCGACCTACGCCTATATCTTCATCGGTCTTTTGACCTCGACGACCTACCTGCTTGGCGGTCTGGCTCGCGAGCAGGTCTGCATCTACATGTGCCCCTGGCCACGCATCCAGGCGGCGATGGTGGACGAGCATACCCTGACGGTGTCCTATCGCGGCTATCGTGGCGAGCCGCGCGGGCCCCACAAGAAGGGCCATAGCTGGGAGGGCAGGGGCGATTGCGTCGATTGCAAGCAATGCGTCGTGGTTTGCCCCATGGGCATCGATATCCGCGACGGCGAGCAGATGGAATGCATCACTTGCGGGCTCTGTCTCGATGCCTGCAACACGGTGATGGAGCGAGTGGGGCGGCCGGGCAGCCTGATCAGCTATGACACGATGGCGAACATGGACACGCGCGCAGCGGGCCGCGGAACGAAGCGCTTCCGCTTCCTGCGGCCGCGCACCATTATCTACCTCGCCATCTTGGCTTTGGTCACCGCCATCATGCTGGCGGCGCTGCTATCCCGCGCCACGCTCGATATATCCGCTCTTGCCGACCGCAACCCGCTGTTCGTCACCTTGTCCGATGGCAGCATCCGCAATGGCTATGAGATCAAGATCCAGAACAAGGCACGCATGGCGCGGGATTTCGTGCTCAGCACCGATGGTATCGCGGCATCGGCGATTAGTATCGTCGGCGGCCAACCTGGCGCGACCTTGACCGTGCCTGCCGACAGCCTGCGCGGCTTCCGCGTTCTTGTGACGGTGCCGATGGCGACATTGGAGGACGAGAACACGCCCTATCGCTTCCGCATCCAGGAAGTCGGCGGCGAGGATACCGACACCGTGCGCAGCCAATTCCACGGACCCAGGCGATGAGCGGGCAGGGCCTCACAGGACGGCACGTGGCCTGGGCATTGGCCGCCTTCTTTGGCCTTATCTTGGTGGCCAATGGCGCTCTCGTGGTGACCTCTCTCGAGAGCTGGCCCGGGCTCGGCACAAAGAATGCCTATGTCGCGGGCCTGGCCTACAATCGTCGGCTCGAGGCGGCGGATGCGCAGCGGGCACGAGGCTGGGAGGTGAGCCTCTTGCTCGAGGCGGGCGAACAGCGCCAGGTGCATCTCGGCGCAACCTATCGCGATGCCGAAGGCGCTGCCTTGCAAGGCCTCGCGGTCCATGCCAGCTTCAAGCGCCCGGTTCATGAGGGGCTCGATTTCACGCTGCCGCTTGAGCCTGTCGGCGATGGGGTCTATGTCGTATCCCTGACCGCACCGGCCAAGGGCAATTGGGATTTGCGATTGGAAGCGAGCGCTGCCGGCTCGGTGCCGAGCGTAAGGGAGACCAGACTATGGCTGCCGTGAGCGACGCCGGCTTGGATCCCAGCGCCTATGTCCGGCCCGAGGGCGAAGGCCGGGCGCGGCTCGA
The DNA here is from genome assembly GCA_964625645.1 of uncultured Rhodospirillaceae bacterium. GTDB lineage: Bacteria > Pseudomonadota > Alphaproteobacteria > UBA7887 > UBA7887 > UBA7887. Next base: position 2,361 of record CAZVDW010000284.1, on the reverse strand, counting down.
CCTGCTGGTCGAAAATCTCCATTGCCCGGGCTGTATTCGCCGCATCGAAGGCACGCTCGACGGCGCCGCGGGCGTGGTCGAGGCGCGGGTGAACCTGTCGACCCGCAGGCTTGCCATCCGCTTCGACCCGGCCGTTGCCGACCCGCCGGCCCTGGTCGCCGCGGTCGCCGAACAGGGCTATCGCCTGATTCCCTTCGACCCGCGCGCGCTTGGCGCCGAAACCCGGGCCGAAGACAAGCGCCTGCTGCTGGCCATGGCGGTGGCGGGTTTCGCCGCAGCCAATGTCATGCTGCTGTCGGTCGCGGTCTGGGCCGGCGCGAATTCGCCCGATATGGGCCCGGCGACCCGCGACCTGTTCCACTGGCTGTCGGCGCTGATCGCGCTGCCGGCGGTGGCCTTTTCCGGCAGGCCGTTCTTCGGCTCGGCCCTGCTTGCCCTGCGTGGTCGGCGTCTGAATATGGACGTGCCCATTTCCCTGGCGCTGATTCTGGCCACCGGCGTCAGCCTGTTCGAGACCGCGAGCGGTGGCGAGCATGCCTATTTCGATGCCGCCGTGATGCTGCTGTTCTTCCTGCTGGTCGGGCGCTATCTCGACCGCCGCGCTCGCGGCCAGGCGCGCTCGGCTGTCGAACGCATGACCTTGCTCGATGCCACGGCGGCGCTTGTAAAGGGCGACGACGGCGCACTGGAAGCCTTGCCCGTGGAGCAGTTGCGCCCGGGCATGACCGTTGTCGTGGCGCCGGGCGACCGCGTGCCCGTCGATGGCATTGTCAGTCAGGGTACCGGCAGCATCGATGCCAGCCTGGTCAGTGGCGAGAGCACGCCGCACGAGGTGGCGCCGGGCGCTACCGTCCATGCCGGCACGCTGAGCCTGGATGGCGCCCTGGAGGTGCGTGTCGAGGCGGCGGGCGAGGGCACGCTGCTGGCGGAGATCGTGCGCCTGATGGCGGCGGCCGAGCAAAGCCGGGCCCGTTACGTCAAGCTCGCCGACCGGGCCGCGAGCATCTATGCGCCGGCCGTTCATATCCTGGCCCTGGCGGCATTCGTCGGCTGGGTCGCGCTGGGCGGCATGGCCTGGCAGGAAGCGCTGCTGACGGCGGTTTCCGTGCTCATCATTACCTGTCCCTGCGCGCTTGGCCTGGCGGTGCCGGCGGTACAGGTGGTGGCCAGCGGCTTGCTGCTGCGCCGGGGCGTCATTGTCACCGCTGGCGATGCCTTGGAACGCCTGGCCGAAATCGACACCGTGGTGTTCGACAAGACGGGCACGCTGACGCTCGGCGAGCCGCGTCTCTCCAAGAACAACGAATCGGATCCGGACGCCTTGCGCCTGGCGGCATCCCTGGCGGCGGCCAGCAGTCACCCCTTGGCCAGGGCCCTGGCGCGCGCGGCCGGGCCCGTTGCGGTGGCGCCGCAGGTGCGCGAGACACCCGGCCTCGGCCTCGCGGCGGAGGTCGACGGCGTGGCGGTGCGTCTCGGCAGCCGGACCTGGTGCGCTATCGACGATACGCTGGCCTCGCCGGGCCCCGGCAGCGAATTGTGGCTGTCGCGCCAGGGTCACGGGCCGGTGGGGTTCTCCTTCGAGGATACGCCACGCGTCGATGCCGCGGCCCTGGTCGCCGAGCTGGGCCGCCGTGGGCTCGCCGTCGAGATGCTCTCGGGCGACCGCCCGGCTGTTGCCGCAGCACTGGCGGCGGAGCTGTCGCTCAGCCATTGGCAGGCCGACATGGGGCCGGCCGACAAGGTGGCGCGGCTGCGTGAGCTGGCCGGGGCGGGGCACAAGGTGCTGATGGTCGGTGATGGGCTCAACGATGCGCCGGCGCTCGCCGCGGCGCACGTTTCCGCCGCCCCGGCCAAAGCCGCCGATGTCAGCCGGGTGGCCGCCGACTTCATCCTGCAGGGCGAGCGCCTCTCGCCTTTGCGCGATGCCATGGGCGTCGCCCGCATGGCGCGGCGGCTGGTCTTGCAGAACTTCGGCCTGGCCTTCGCCTACAACATGGTGGCGATGCCATTGGCTGTCGCCGGCTTTGTCACACCGCTGATCGCCGCGGCCGCCATGTCAAGCTCTTCGCTGGCGGTGACCGTGAATGCGTTGCGGTTGCGAATGGGTCGCTGGGCATGACCGGCCTGGTCTATCTGATCCCGGCTGCACTCTTTCTTGGTCTGCTCGGCCTGGCCGGCTTTCTCTGGGCGCTGCGGCATGGCCAGTTCGACGATCTCGACGGCGCGGCACACCGGATTCTGTTCGATGACGACGAGGTGGTGAGCAGGGACGGCGACGACTGATCCACTGTTCTTGACAGGGCGCGGAGGCTCGCGTAGAGACCGGTCATCTTCCTGGGGGTGTAGCTCAGTTGGTTAGAG
>CAZVDW010000283.1:0-1688 GCA_964625645.1 uncultured Rhodospirillaceae bacterium | reverse complement strand
CTGGCACCGGTTACCAGAACCGTCTTGCTCATTCATCGCCCCTTTTAATCACCGTCGAAACCTCTTGCGGTTGGTAAACGTTAATGCGCGCCGTCGCCAGGCAGGCGGCGCTCTCGATGCGGCAGTCGAACACTGCCATTTGACCGTCCTGCCACTCTTCACGGGCGTGAATCCGAATATAATCCCCGAGCACGAAATAGTCGGTCATGGCAACGTAGCGCCGCGTGCCGAGCAAAAAACCGATCTTGACCTGCTCTCCCGCCCGTTTTCTCCGGATGCCGGAATAGATCGCCACGGTCTGCGCCATATATTCGATGCCAACCCAGGCCGGTACGCCAAACCCGGCTTCATACAGCAGGCTGTCCTCGCCAATTCTGACGCCGGCTTCGACCCAGCCCTCGCCCGCCGCGATGGCATCGTCGAGCAATACCATGCGGCCGCTTTGCGGCAACAATTCAGGCACCGACCAGGGCAATGTTTTCACGGCCACCTGCCAATGACCAGGGTTACGTTATTGCCGCCGAAGGCGAAGGCATTGCTCAAAAAGATACGTCTGGCCGAGCTTGCCAAATTTTGCCCCTGCCCAACCAGGCTGCGCGCCAGCAAACCCTCTTCCGCCTCGCCGTCCCAGACATGCGGCGGCAACAGACGCTGGCCATTGAATTCGCTGGCGCTCAGCCAGCAATGCGCGGCGCCCATGGCGCCCGCCGCGCCAAGCGTGTGGCCGAGCTGCGCCTTTGACGAGCTGCACGGCATCGCGGCGCCGAATATACGCAGCACGGTTTCGCTCTCGACCGCGTCATTTTGCTGCGTGCCGGTGCCATGAAGCTGAATATAGTCGATCGCCTCGGGCGCCATACGCGCATCCGCCAGGGCCTGGCGCATGGCCAGCTCTATGCCTTTTCCGCCGGGCTCCGGAGAGGTCATGCTGTAGGCGTCCGAGGATGCGCCGACGCCGAGCAGAGCTATCTCGGATTCTTCGCGCTGCATTAAAAACAGCGCGGCACCTTCGCCGATCATCGTGCCGTCGCGATTGCGGCTGAACGGATTGCACCGGCCCTTCGACAGGGCGGAGAGCGCATGAAAGCCGTTCACCGTCAGCCGGCACAGGCTGTCGGCGCCACCGGCCAATACCGCGTCGGCGATCCCTGTGCGCAGCAACCGGCGGCCATCGGCGAGGGCTTGCGCGCTCGAGCTGCAAGCGGTGGAGACGGCGAATGCCGGACCCTCGAGTTCGAGATAGCGCGCCAACGCCTCTGCCGGGCTGCCGAGCTCGTTCTGGGTAAAATCATAGCTCGGCGGCAGTTCGCCGCTTGCCAGGGCGCCGGCCACGGCCTTTTCGACCTCGTCCATCCCTGAGGTGCTGGTTCCCATGACGACCGCGATACGCTCGCGGCCATGCGATGAAATCGCGGCTTCGATATCGCCGCGTATTTCCTCGGCCGCGGCGATCATCATGGCGCTGTTGCGGCTGGCAAATTCAGAGAGTTCGCCCGGCACCTCCGGCAGCGCCGCCGTAACCTCGCCAACATGGATGGGCTCGCCGCCGACCAGCAGATCGTTGCGCGCGCTCACGCCCGGGCTCTCGCCCGCCATCAGCGTATCGAACACCTGCTGCTTGCCGAGCCCAAGGGGGCTGATAACGCCGAGCGCCGAGAGGAAGACGGGGGCCCGCATGGTCATGGCGA
>CAZVDW010000282.1:0-2210 GCA_964625645.1 uncultured Rhodospirillaceae bacterium | reverse complement strand
TTCCCCGGCGATGCCAAGAACGAGGCGGTCGACTATGCCAAGCGGCAATATGCCGAGCCGCATGTCACGGCCGTCAAGGTCATAGCCGAGACCTATAACGAAGAGACGAATCAAGCCAGCGAGGTGACCGTGTTCGAGGCGGCGCCGGGGCCGCGTCCCGGGGCGGCGCCGGCCAAGCAGAGCAAGCCGGCAGCGCAGCCCCAGGCGAGGGCGACCAAGCCGGCGGCGGCCCAGGGCGGCGTCGCCAGGCACCAGAAGCAGGCGGCGGCGCCCGGTATGTCGACGACCAAGCTCGCCGTGCTCGCGGTCGGCGGCCTGGCGCTCGCCGCCGTCATCGGCATCATCGTCATGCGCGGGGCCGAGACGCTCTCAGGCCTGGGCTGATCCGCCGTTCCGCCATGGCTCCGGCGGTGACGATCGAAGGCGCGCGGCTCGATTACGGCGGAAACGTGCTGTTCGACGGCCTTTGCATGACCTTGGCGGCAGGGCGCATAACCGCCCTGCTCGGCCCCAGTGGCGTCGGCAAGACCAGCCTGTTGCGGCTCATCGCCGGCCTCGCGGCCATGGGCGAAAGCGGCCGGGTGGCTTGCGGCGACGGCGGCGGCGTGCGCGGGCGCGTCGCCTATATGGCGCAGTCGGACCTGCTGCTGCCCTGGCTCAGCGTGCTCGACAATGTCGCCCTCGGTGCCCGCCTGCGCGGTGAGCGGGGCGACCGGGACAAAGCCCGTGCCTTGCTCGCCGAGCTTGGCCTGGCGGGTTGCGAGGCGGCCGCGCCGCAAAGCCTCTCCGGCGGCATGCGCCAGCGCGCCGCCCTTGCCCGCACCCTCATGGAGGACCGCCCGATCGTGCTCATGGACGAGCCCTTCTCCGGGCTCGACGCGATTACCCGCGCCCGCCTGCAGGACCTCGCCGTGAGCGCCCTGGCCGGGCGCACGGTGCTGTTGGTCACGCACGATCCGCTGGAGGCGATTCGCATTGCCGCGCGCATCGAGGTGATGAGCGGCCGCCCGGCCGGCCTGGCTGAGCCCTTGACACCGCCCGGCCCGGCGCCGCGCGACACCTCGACGCCGGAGCTTGCCGCGCTCTATGGCGACCTCATGCGGCGCCTCGGCGCGGCCGTCCCATGAGCGTCCTGCGCCGCCTCGCCGTCGGCCTCGGCCTGCTGGGCCTGTGGCAGGCCGTGGTCTGGCTGGCGGCGACTCCGCCCTACATCCTGCCTGGGCCTAATCTTGCGCTCCTGGCCCTGGTCGAGCATCGCGCGCTGATAGCCGGGCATGCCGCCATCACCCTGCTCGAGATCGTGCTCGGCATGGCCATCGGCACTCTCTGCGGTGCCGCCAGCGCCCTGGTGCTGGCCCGCTTCGCGACCGCCCGCGCCTGGCTGCTGCCGGCCCTGGTGGTGAGCCAGGCGCTGCCCGTCTTCGCCCTGGCGCCGATGCTGGTGCTCTGGCTCGGCTACGGCCTCGGCTCGAAGGTGGCGATGGCGGTGCTGATCATCTACTTCCCGGTCACGGCGACGTTTTACGACGGCCTCAGGCGTACCGACCCGGGCTGGCTCGACCTCGCCGCGACCATGGGCGCCTCGCCGCTAGCGGTGCTCTTCCGCATCCGCGTTCCGGCGGCGCTGCCGGCCTTGGCGTCGGGCATGCGCGTCGCGGCCTCGGTCGCGCCCATCGGCGCCATCGTCGGCGAATGGGTGGGATCGAGTGCCGGGCTCGGCTATTTGATGCTGCACGCCAACGGGCGCATGCAGATCGACCTCGTCTTCGCGGCCCTGCTGACCCTGGCCGTCATCGCCGTGGCGCTCTACTTCGCCGTCGACCGCGGCATGCGCGCACTGTTGCCATGGCAATCGGACACGGTTAGCTGAAGACCAGGCGCAGGCCGGCGCAAATGTGCCGGCGCGCGGCCTCATAGTAGTTGCGAAAGCTCGGACGGCAAATGTCAGGCTCGCTATCCGGCCCGGCGCCGCGCAGCACGAAGTGCCGGCCATCGAACCATGGCAGGGAATATTCCCGGTAAGGCTTGAAGCGAAATCCCGGATAGGGGTGAAAAGCGTTGGCGCACCATTCCCAGGCCCCGCCGATACCCTCCAGAACGCCGGCCCTGGCCGCCGCCTCCCACTCATATTCATGGGGCAGGCGCGCCCCGGCATAGGCTGCGAAGGCGCCGGCCTCGTGCCGCGACAGGCCGATGACCGCCTCGCCTCC
>CAZVDW010000281.1:0-13497 GCA_964625645.1 uncultured Rhodospirillaceae bacterium | reverse complement strand
ATGCATTTCCTGCAGAAGACCTTCCTCGACGCCACCGACTTCTACCTCCACCACCACGACTACCCGCGCCAGATGGCGGCGCTGCTGGAGGCCCTGACCGGCGTCTACGACCAGCTTCTCGATGTCTTTGTGGCGGGCGATCTGGAGGCCGTGCTGTGGTCGTCCAATGTCGACGACATGATCACCTATCCGGCATTGTACGAGGAGTATTTCCAGCCCTGGTGCCACAAGGCGGCGGAAATGCTCAAGCCCAAGGGCACGGTGATGATCATGCATCCCGACGGCGAGAACCAGGGCCTCATGGACCTTATCGCCGACAGCCACATGGACGTGGCCGACGCGGTGACGCCGTATCCCATGACCAAGGTCCGCATCGAGGAATATTACGACCGCTGGTGCCGGCCCGGGCATCTGACCATTCACGGCGGCATCCCCGAGATGCTGCTGCTCGAGGAATCCTCGACCCGCGAGGACCTCTCGATGTTTCTCGACAATTTGTTCCGCACCATCGCGCCGGGCACCCGCTTCATCGCCTCGATCGGCGACACCACGCCGCCCGACGCGGATTTCGACCGCCTGCTCTATATCGGCGACCGCTTCGAGAAAGAAGGCCGGCTGCCGCTGGCGGCGGGCACCTATTCGCCGCTCAGCCCCGAGCGCATGGGAGCCGCGACGCGGGCCGCCACGCCGGCCAGCGCCGACGAGACCGTCGCCGCGATGGATATCGAACAGGCCTTCGAGCAGATCACCATCGACGTTCTCGAAGGCGACGAGGCCGAGGTGGTGGTGCACGCCCGCGAGCTTCTCGACCAGGGCATCGCCGCCGGCGACATCCTCAACAAGGGCATGCTGCGGGCCATGGAGGTGATCGGCGGGCGCTTCGCCGACGGCAGCGTCTTCGTGCCCGAGGTGCTGCTCTCGGCGCGCGCCATGAAGGACGGCCTCGCGGTGCTCGAGCCCCACCTGCTCACCAGCAACCAGCGCGGCAGCGGCCGCGTGCTGATCGGCACGGTGCTCGGCGACCTGCACGACATCGGCAAGAACATGGTCGCCAGCATGCTCACCGGCACCGGCTACGAGGTCATCGACATGGGCGTCAACGTGGACACCGAGGAGATCGTCCGCCAGGTGCTGGAGCACCGGCCCGATATCGTCGCCCTGTCGGCCCTGCTGACCACCACCATGCCGCAGATCAAGGAGGTCATCGCGGCGCTCGTCGAGAGCGGCGTGCGCGGCGACCTCAAGGTCATCGTCGGCGGCGCGCCGGTGAACCAGAAATTCGCCGACGATGCCGGCGCCGACGGCTACGCCCAGGATGCCGGCGCGGCGGTGACCCTGGCCAAGCAACTGGTGCCCGCAGCCTGAGCCTAACAAGTGGTGACAGTTACCTATTTATTCACAATTCATCGTTTAATTTCAATGGTTTATTTTTACGTATTCGTATCTGCCACCACTCGGCGAACTCTATTCCGTTGATATAATGGAATAATATTCGATATAATTGGTAACTGTCACCGATTATTTAGCGAGGATGGCGGCGAGGCCTTCGCGGTATGTGGGATAGGCCAGGGCGATGCCGAGCTCGCCGTGTAGGCGGCGATTGTCGATGCGCCGGTTGTCGGACCAGAACTCCTTCGCCATGGCCGACATGCCGGCCTCGGCCTCGCTGAAGGGGGTCAGGGGCGGCGGTTGCCGGCCGAGCAGCGTGTAGGCGTGAGCAAGCACCTCGGCGCTCGGCGCCGGCTCGTCGTCGCAGAGATTGTAGATGGCGCCGGATCGGGGTGCCGAGATCGAGGCCTGCACCGCCACCGCCAGGTCGTCTTTGTGGATGCGCGAGAACTTCTGGCCCGGCTTGTCTATACGCCGCGCCCGGCCGCTTCTGACCTGGTCGAAGGCACTGCGCCCGGCGCCATAGATGCCGGCGGCACGGAATATCTGCACCGCCTTGCCGGTACGCTCGCCGAACCTCAGCCAGGCCGCCTCAGCCGCCGCCCGCCGCCGCCCACGCCGGCTGACCGGCGCCACCGCGTCGCTTTCGCTGGCGAGCCCACCCGCCCGATCGCCATAGACCGCAGTGGACGAGATGTAGCCTATCCATTCGAGGCTCGCGAGCGCCGCCAGCGCGTCGCCGTGCGCGGCGAGCACCACGTCGCCGTTCGTGCCGGGTGCGATCGAGATCAACAGATGCGTGGTGCCGGCAAGGGCCGGCGGGTCGAGCGGGTGTGCCGCGTCGAAAAGATACGCCGCGGCGCCGAGCGCGGCGATTCGCGCAAGACCGGCTTCGTCACGGCTGCTGCCGGCCACCCGCCAGCCCTCGCCGAGCAGGCGACGGGCCACGGCGGTCGCGCTGAAGCCAAGTCCGAAACAGAACAAACGTGGCTGGCGCATCGGCATTCCATGGGGTCTTGCAAGAGGGCGTCGCAGCCGCGACTGTAGGCGCCATGTTGCTTTCCCCGCAAGCGCATCGCCATTTGGCTTTCGCGGCACTGCTGGCGCTGGCTAGCCCGGCCCATGCGCAAGACGGTGGGCGCTATCACGATTGCATAGCCCTTGCCGAGCGCGACGCGCCGGCCGCCCTGGCCGCTGCCCGCGATTGGCTGGCGGAGGCGCCCACGGCCTCGCCGGCGCGCCATTGCCTGGCGCTTGCCATGATCGGCGCCGGAGACGCGGCGGCGGGCGCGGCGCAACTCGCCAGGCTGGCTGACGACAGCGCCTTGCCGGCGCCTGTTCGCGGCGACCTGCACGGCCAGGCCGGCAATGGCTGGCTGCTCGCCGGGCGGCCCGACCTCGCGCTCGCCGCCTTCGACTCGGCGCTGGTGGTGCATCGCGGCGATGTCGAGCTGTTGATCGATCGTGCCCGCGCCCATGCCGGCAGCGGCGATTACTGGTCGGCGGTGGCCGACCTCGACGCCGCCCTCGACCAGGCGCCCGGGCGCGACGACGCCCTGGCCTTTCGCGCCGCCGCCTATCGCCGTCTCGAGGTCTGGGAGCTTGCCGCCGACGATGCCGCCCGCGCGCTCGCCGCCAACCCGGCCAATGTGGATGCGCTGGTCGAGCGTGCCATCCTGCGCCTGCATGGCAATGACGAGAGCGCCGCCCGCGCCGATTTCTCGCAAGTCCTGCTGCTTGCTCCGCGAAGCGCCGCTGCCGATCTGGCACAGAATTTTCTCGTCGAATTAGCCCGCTAACCACTCCGCGCGAACGTCCGTGTCATTCTCATCGGTCAGGTGTTCCTCGCCGAGCTTGGCAAAGGATTGCTTGGGCAACAGCCGTGACAGGGCCCAGACGGCCATGGCACGGACCAGGGCCGAGGCATCGCCGAGACATCCCTCGGCGCTCGCGGCCAGCTCGGTGTGGCCGCTATTGCCGATGGCGATGAGAACATTGCGAAGAAAGCGGTTGCGGCCCACACGCTTGACCGGCGAGCCCGCGAACAGGCTGCGGAAGGCGGCATCGTCGAGTGCCGCCAGGTCGGCCAGCCGCGGCGCGGTCAGCGCCTCTCTTCCGATCAGCTTGGGCTCGGCCGTCGCTTGCGCGAACTTGTTCCAGGGGCAGACCGCCAGACAATCGTCGCAGCCATAGATGCGGTTGCCCATGAGCGGGCGGAAGTTCCGTGCGATGTGCCCTTTGTGCTCGATGGTGAGATAGGAGATGCAGCGTCTCGGGTCGATGCGGTAGGGCGCCGGAAAGACATCGGTCGGGCAGGCATCGAGGCAGCGGCGGCAACTGCCGCAGCGGTTCTCGGCAGGCGCGTCGGCGGGCAAGGCCAGCGTCGTCAGCACGGCACCGAGAAACAGCCAGGAGCCGTGTTCCAGAGAAACCAGATTGGTATGCTTGCCCTGCCAACCGATGCCGGCTGCTGCCGCCAGCGGCTTTTCCATCAGCGGCGCGGTGTCGCAGAACACTTTCAGCTCGCCGCCGAGCTTGGCGACCATCCAGCCGGCGAGCTGCTTCAGTCTGCCCTTGAGCAGGTCGTGATAGTCGCGGTGGCGGGCATAGACCGAGATGCCGCCGCGCTCGCACCGCGAGAGCAGCGCCAGGGGATCGTCGGCCGGGGCATAGGACAGCCCCACCATCACCGCGCTCGTCGCCGCCGGCCACAAGGCCTTGGGGTCGCGGCGGCGCGCCAGGGTCTCGGCGAGCCAGCCCATGTCCCCGTGCAGGCCCTCGGCGACGAACGCCGCGAGGTCGTCGCCGGCTGGCGATTCGGCCGTGGCGAAGCCGACCGCGTCGAAGCCCGAGGCCAGGGCGCGCGCGCGGATGCGCTCAGAAGTCGAGGTCGCCATAATGGCCTGGCGGGGCGACGCCGGGCACGTAATCCTCGAGCAGGCCGCGGAAGGCGGGGCGCGACTTGAGCTTGGCGTACCAGTCGCGCACCGCCTCGTCGGCGGACCAGGCCACATCGCCGAGATAATCGACCACCGAGAGCTCCGCCGCCGCCACCAGATCGGCGCGGCTGAGCGCGTCGCCGGCCAGCCAGCGGCGGCGCTCGACCAGCCAGGCGATATAGTCGAAGTGCGATGCCAGCGCGGTCTTGGCGAGCCGGATGGTCTCGGAATCCGGGTGGCCGCGGCGGAAGAAGCGCTTGAGCACTTTTTCGTCGAGCAAGGGGTGCACCACCTCGCCATGGAAGGCGCGGGCGAACCAGTCGCAGAGCCGCCGGCATTCGGCCCGTTGCGCCGGCCCGCCCACGATCAGCGGCGCATCGGGCTGCATATCGTCGAGATATTCGAGAATTGGCCCGGCGCCGCAGACCGCGCTGCCGCCATCGGCGAGCACGGGCACTTCGCCGGCCGGGTTGAGCAGCAGGAAAGACTCGCGGCGCTCCCAGACCGGCTCGGCGACGAGGTCGCAGTCCCAGCCCTTTTCGGCCAGGGCCAGGCGCACCGCGCGACTGCCCGCCGAAAGCGGCAGGTGATAGAGAACCCGCTGGTCAGTCACGACGCCCCCTTCCGTTGGTCCGTATCGTACTCTTCAGTACGGCGGTTGTGCGAGGGCCCGTGAATCTGGCAGAACCATAGACCCGTTCGGAGTGCCGCCTTGAGCCTCGTTCATCTCATCGTCGTCGCCCTGGTGCAGGGCATCACCGAGTTCCTGCCCGTCAGCTCGTCCGGGCACCTGGTGCTGATCCCCGTGCTGACGGGCTGGCCGGACCAGGGCCGCGCCGTCGATGTCGCCGCCCATGTCGGCAGCCTGGGCGCGGTGCTGGTCTATTTTCGCCGCGACGTGGCCGAGCTGACGGCTGCCGCCCTGGCGCTGCCGCTGGGTCGCGAACATGCGCGGCGGCGCCTGTTGCTGCTGCTCGCGCTGGCGACCCTGCCGGCGCTGGTGGCGGGCGCGGCGCTTTCGGCCTGGTCCTTGCGCGGCGTCGAGATCATCGCCTGGACCATGACCCTCGGGGCGCTGCTGCTCTACCTCGCCGACCGCTTCGGGCCGACCGCGGACAGCATCGGCGATCTCACCTGGCGGGGCGCGCTGGCGATAGGTTTGGCCCAGGTTCTGGCCCTGGTGCCGGGCACCAGCCGGGCCGGCATCACCATGACGGCGGCGCGGATGCTCGGCCTGGCGCGCGACGAGGCGGCGCGGTTTTCGATGCTGCTGGCGATACCGGTGATTCTCGGCGCCGGGGTGCTGGAGGGTGTGGCCCTGGCGGCAGCGGATGATGCCGGGCTCGGCGCCGCGGCGGCTCTGGCGGCGGCGCTATCGTTCGCCGCGGCGCTGCTGGCGATCGCGGTGCTGATGCGCTGGCTGCGTCACGCCAGCTTCACGCCGCTGGTGATCTATCGCCTGGGCCTGGGCTTCGCCCTCTTGGCCTACGTCTACCTTTAGGCGCCGCGGCTCGGCGCCAGGCCGCCGCCGCGGCGGTAGCGCGCGAGATAGCTCGGCGCCACGACTTCGAGCGCCGTCGGCGTAATGCCGAGATCGGCGAGACGACCGACATCCGTGCCATCGCCGACCACCGAATCGCTGGCCAGCTGCAGCACCTGGTCGCGGGTCAGCAGCGGCGTCGGCCAGAATTCGAGGAACCAGGCCTTGATGGTCATCAGCGCCGCTGGCACCGGCAGCAACAGGCAGCGCCGGTCGGTCTCGGCGACGATATATTCGAGCAGCTCGCGGAAGCTGTAGACGCGCGGCCCGCCGAGCTCGTAGACGCGCCCGGCCGTGCTGTCGTCGTCGAGGGCGCGCATCGCCGCCGCGGCGACATCTTCCACATGCACGGGCTGGAAGCGCGTATGGCCGCCGTCGATCAGCGGCAGCACCGGCGCGATCCGGGCCATCGCCGCAAAGCGGTTGAAGAAATCGTCTTCCGGGCCGAAGACCAGGCTGGGGCGCAGAATGGTGGCATCCGGGAAGGCCGCCCTGACCGCCGCCTCGCCGGCCGCCTTGCTGCGGCCGTAGCGCGAGACCAGATCGCCGCCGAGGGCCGAGACGTGGATCAGGCGCTCGACCGCCGCCACCGCCGCAGCCTTGGCCACGCGCTCCGCGGCCTGGGCGTGAATGGCATCGAAACGCTGCTGGCCGCGCTCGTAGAGGATGCCGACCGCATTGATCGCCACGTCCGAGCCTTCGAGGGCCGCCGCCACGGCGGCGCCGTCGCGCAAATCGACGCGGATCGGCACCACCTGGCCGACATCGCCCATGGTGCGCAGAAAGCCCGCCAGCTCGGGCCGGCGCACGCCGACCAGAACCCGCGTGCCGGCTTCCGCCAAGCGCTGGACCATGTAACGGCCGAGAAATCCCGAGCCGCCGAAAACCGTAGCCTGTGCCGCCGCCATCTAGTTCCGTAGCCTCTCCCTGCGCATCACGTTCCGTCCGCGCGCGCTCCCGGCCGCCGGCGTCGCGGCCGGCAGCGGGGGTAATACTTGCCTCAGGCGGCGCCGGGGCGCCAGCACAAAGTGCGCTACTGTTGCGTGCGCGCCGCGACAAAGTGCGTTGACAGGCCCCCGGCCCGCCGGTAGTGACTGCCTGCTGTCGCGCCCCGTCATGCGACATCGCCGGCCATGCCCAGGTGGCGGAATTGGTAGACGCGCTGGCTTCAGGTGCCAGTGACCGCAAGGTCGTGGAAGTTCGAGTCTTCTCCTGGGCACCATCCCCTGCGCCGAGCCGGCCAGCGCAACCTAGCAACGCCGGAGGCCCGCCATGGCCGTGCACCTGCACCAGTTCGACCTTCCCGCGGACGTGACCTTCGGCGACCAGGTGGCCGTGGACACGGAGACCACCGGGCTCGACCTCAACCGCGACCGCCTCTGCGTGGTGCAGCTCTCGGGGGGCGACGGCGATGCCCATCTGGTGCATTTCCCGGAGCCGGACTATGACGCACCGAACCTCTGCCGCCTGCTGGCCGACGAGAGCACCACCAAGCTGTTCCACTTCGCCCGCTTCGACGTCGCCGTGTTGTGGCAGACCTTGGGCGTGGTCTGCCGGCCGGTCTATTGCACCAAGATCGCCTCCAAGCTGGTGCGCACCTATACCGACCGCCACGGCCTCAAGGACCTCTGTTCCGAGCTGATCGGCGTCGAGCTGTCGAAAAAGCAGCAAAGCTCCGACTGGGCCGCGGCGACCTTGAGCGAGGCGCAGCAGGCCTATGCCGCGAGCGACGTGCTGCACCTGCACAAGCTGCGCGAGAAGCTCGATGTCATGCTCGAGCGCGAAGGCCGCGACGCCCTGGCCGAGGCCTGTTTCGCCTTCCTCGAAGTGCGCGCGGCGCTCGATCTCGAAGGTTGGGATGGCGAGGATATTTTCGCCCATTGAGGCGGCCCCAAGGCACTGTGGCGATTGATTTCGCCGGGCCTGAGTCCCATACTTCCCTTGGCGATATGCCGGATCATGCAAGATCGGGGCCGCCGCTTGCGCGACGGGCAGAGAAGCAGGACAAATTGACCGCATCGACAGACCTCGACGAAGAGCTTGAGGCGGCGACCGAGCCGCTGCCGTGGGGCCCGGCCGAAGCCATCGCCGCCGGCCGGCAGGTTCTCGATACCGAAGCCAGGGCCCTGGCGCGCCTGTCCGAGACCCTCGACGACAGCTTTGCCCGTGCCGTCGAGACAGTGGCCGCCGTGCGCGGCCGCGTGGTGCTCACGGGCATGGGCAAGTCGGGGCATATCGCGCGCAAGATCGCCGCCACCCTGGCTTCGACCGGAACAGCGGCGATGTATGTCCATCCCGGCGAAGCCAGCCATGGCGACCTCGGCATGGTCACCCGTGACGATGCCGTGCTGGCTTTGTCCAATTCCGGCGAGACCGCCGAGCTCAACGATATGGTCGAGCACGCGACGCGCTTCCATATCCCCTTGCTGGCCATTGTCGGCAGGCCCGACAGCACCCTCGCCAACAGCGCCGACGTGGCCCTGGTGCTGCCCGATATGCCCGAAGCCTGCCCCCACGGCATGGCGCCGACCACCTCGACCACCATGGCGCTGGCGATCGGCGATGCCTTGGCGGTGGCGCTGGTGGTGCGCAGCGGCTTCACGGGCATCGATTTCCGCCTGCTGCATCCCGGCGGCAGCCTCGGCACACGCCTGCGCACGGTCGCCGATCTGATGCATGGCGCCGACGTCATGCCCTTGGTGGCGGCGGCCACGCCGATGGCGGAGGCGCTTCTGATCATGACCACCAAGAGCTTCGGCTGCGTCGGCGTGACCGGCGCCGACGGCGGCCTGATCGGCATCGTCACCGATGGCGACCTGCGCCGCCATATGGCGCCCGAGCTGCTGAGCATGGCGGCCGGCGAGGTCATGACGCCCGACCCGAAAGTGATCGGCAGCAAGCACCTTGCCGCCGAGGCGCTGTGGGTCATGAGCACCGGTAAGATCACCAGCCTGTTCGTGGTCGATGACGGCTCGCCCGTAGGCATCCTGCATCTGCATGATTGCCTGCGCGCGGGCATTGCCTGATGGCGCGGGGCGAATTCCTGCGCGCCTGGCGGCGCCCGCGCGGCGGCTCGGAGGCCCTGCGGGCCGAAGCCGGCTATCGCCGCCGCCTGGTCTTCCTGCGCCTGGCGGTGCCAACGGCGGCGCTGGCCCTGCTCGGCTCGCTGGTGGCCTATCCGCTGCTGAAGGAGACCAAGGGCCGTTTCCGCATCGACTTCGCCGATTCCGGCTTCTCCATCACGGGCCGGGACGAAATGCTCAATCCGCGCTTCGTCGGCACCGATTCGGCCAACCAGCCCTATACGGTGACCGCCGAGACCGCCATGCGGCCTTCGGGCGAAGAGGACGTGATCTTTCTTGTCGCGCCGCAGGGCGACATCACCCTTGAGGACGGCGATTGGCTGTCGGTCAGTGCCGATCAGGGCCTGTTCGACCGCAAGGCCGAGACCTTGGAGCTGACCGGCTCGGTGAAGATGTTTTCCGACAGCGGCTTTGCCGTCGATACCGACCAGATCACCTTCGACCTCAACCAGGGCAGCGCCGTCAGCGACCGCCCCGTACACGGCCAGGGACCGTGGGGCCTGCTCGATTCGGTGGGCTTCGAATATCGCCCCGAAGGGCGGGTGTTCCATTTCGCCGGCCGCCCGCGGCTGATCCTGTTCACCACGGACGAGGGCTGAGGCGATGGTCAGAAGCCTTTGCGTCCTGTCGCTGCTGTTGGCGCTGGCAAGCCCGGCACCGGCCCAGTTCGAATCCGATTCCAATCTGCCGGTGGAGATCACCGCCGATGCCATGGAGTGGATGAACGAGGAAGGCATCGCCATCGCCCGCGGCAACGCCGATGCCGTTCAGGGCCGCTACCGCCTGCACGCCGACGTGCTCACCGCCTATATCAACCAGGCCAGTGGCGATTCGCCCAACCGCATTCGCCGCATCGATGCCGAGGGCAATGTCACCCTGACGACACCGACCGAAAGCGCCCGCGGCCAGGCCGGCACCTATGACGTCGAGCGCAAGGTGGTGGTGCTCGAAGGCTCGGTCGTTCTCACCCAGGGCACCACCGTGCTGCGCGGCGAGCATCTGGTGATGGACCTGGTCAGTGGCCGCAGCACCTTGCAGGGCGGAACCTCGGGCGTGATCGAGCCGGCCGAAGACGGCCGCGTCAAGATGATCTTCGAGCCCGAAAGCGGCAACTGAGGCGCTGGTGACCGATACCCCTCCCAAGCCCCCCCGTCTGGTGGCGCAAAACCAAGGCCTCAGCGCCGAGCGCCTGGGCAAGCGTTATCGCCGCCGCCCGGTGCTGCGCGACGTCAGCCTGAGCGTGCAGCGCGGCGAGGCGGTCGGCCTGCTGGGACCGAACGGGGCCGGCAAGACGACCTGCTTCTATCTCATCACCGGTCTGCTCAGCCCCGATGCGGGGCGCATCAGCATCGATGGCCACGAGATCACGGATCTGCCGATGTACCGCCGGGCGCGGCTTGGCATCGGTTATCTGCCGCAAGAGGCGTCGATCTTTCGCGGCCTCAGCGTCGAGGACAATATCCGCGCCGTGCTCGAGGTGGTGGAGCCGATCCACGAGCGCCGCGAGACCATGCTCGACGAGTTGCTGGCCGAATTCTCGATCAGCCATTTGCGCCGCACCCCGGCGCTGGCGCTGTCGGGCGGCGAGCGCCGCCGTGTCGAGATCGCCCGGGCGCTGGCCTCGCAGCCGAGCTTCATGCTGCTCGACGAGCCGCTGGCCGGCATCGACCCGATCGCGGTGGGCGAGATTCGCGATCTCATCTCGCATCTCAAGGACCGCGGCATCGGCGTGCTGATCACCGAGCACAATGTGCGCGAGACCCTCGATATCGTCGACCGCGCCTACATTCTGCACGACGGCTCGGTGCTGATGGACGGCGAGCCGGACGACATCGTCGTCCACGAAGGCGTGCGCCAAGTCTATCTCGGCGACCGTTTCAGTCTCTAGCGCGACGCCGGAACATGGCCGCGGGACAGCGACTCGAGCAGCGGCTGGGCCAGGGCCTGGTCATGACGCCGCAGCTGCAGCAGGCGATCAAGCTGCTGCAATATTCCAATATCGAGCTTTCCGACTTCGTCGAGGAGGAGCTGGGCAAGAACCCGCTTCTGGAGCGGGTCGAGGAAGGTCCCGTGCGCGCCGAGGAGCTGATGGCGGATGCGCCAGGGGCGCCTGACGATGCCCCCGATGGCGAGGCCGCGCCCGTCGCCGACAGCGCCGCCCTGACCGGCTCGGATACCTTGTCGAGCGACAGCGAGGCGCCGCTCGATGCCGACTACGCCAATGTCTATGACGGCGAGCAACCGGTCGGCGGCGGCAGCGCCGAGTGGGGCAGCGGCGGGCGCCGGGATTTCGCCGAGATGGCGGATTTCGATGAGTCGCTGAGCCGGCCCGAGAGCCTGCGCGACCACCTCGACAACCAGCTCGGTATCGATATCGCCGATCCCGTGGAACGCATGATTGCCGCCAATCTTGTCGATATGGTCGATGACGCGGGCTATCTCGACGGCGATCCCGGCGATATTGCCGACAGGCTGGGTTGCCCGCCGGCACAGGTCGAAGTGGTCCTGGCCAAGGCCCAGCGCTGCGATCCGGCCGGCGTTTTCGCGCGCTCGCTGGCGGAATGCCTGCGCCTGCAGCTTGCCGCGCGCGACCGCCTCGATGCCACCATGGTGGCACTGCTCGACAATCTCGATCTGCTGGCTGCGCGCGAGCTGTCGCGCCTGGCGACACTGTGCGAGGTCGATGACGAGGAGCTGGTGCTGATGGTCCACGAGCTGCGCGAGCTCGATCCCAAGCCGGGCCTGGCCTTTGCCGCCGAGACCGCGCAAACCATCGTCGCCGACGTGCTGGTCAGCCGCCGCGCCGACGGCGGCTGGGCGGTCGAGCTCAATGCCGAGACCCTGCCGCGGGTGCTGGTCAACAACCGCTATTATGCCGAGGTTTCGCGCCATGCCCGCGCCAAGCAGGACCGCGCCTATCTCGGCGAGAACCTGCAATCGGCCAATTGGCTGGTGAAGGCGCTCGACCAGCGCGCCAACACCATCCTCAAGGTGACCGGCGAGATCGTGCGCCGGCAGCAAGGCTTCCTGCTGCACGGCGTGCGCCATTTGCGGCCCTTGACCCTGCGCGACGTGGCCGAGGCGGTGGAGATGCACGAAAGCACGGTGAGCCGCGTCACCAGCCACAAATACATGGCCACCCATCGCGGCATCTTCGAGCTCAAATATTTCTTCACCTCGGCCATTCCCGGCCGCGCCGGTGGCGAGGCGGTTTCCTCGGAGGCGGTGCGCGACCATATTCGCTCGCTGATCGACAAGGAGACCGCGAATGCCGTGTTGTCCGATGATCGTCTGGTTACGCTTTTGCGCGGCAGCGGCATCGATATCGCCCGGCGAACCGTGGCCAAGTATCGGGAATCGATGAAGATTCCGTCATCGGTGCAACGCCGCCGGCTGAAGCGGGCAAGCCTCTGAGGCCGGCGCCATGATTGGCAAGCGCCGATCGGGCATTGACAGACACCCGCCACTTTCACTATTTTCCGCGCCCTCTGCGAGAAAAACCGGCACCGACAGGGCCATCGCAAGCCGATCAATCGGAAAAAATTGGGCATATGCAATTATCCGTCAGTGGTAAGCACATGGACGTGGGCGATTCGTTGCGCGCCCATGTGGAAGAGCGTTTGTCGTCAGCCGTCGGCAAATATTTCGATCGCGCCATCGATGCGATGGTGCAGTTCTCGAAGGCCAGGCACTTGTACCGCAGCGACATCTCGGTGCATGCCGGACGCGGTATCCGCGTGCAGGCGCATGGCGAGGCCGACGATATCCAGGCTGCTTTCGATGCCGCCGCGGATCGCGTCGAGAAGCGCCTGCGCCGCTATCACCGCCGCCTGACCGACCACCACGCCGAAAAGTTCGATATCGAGACGGCGATGGCGGCGACGCAAACGGTGCTCGAGGCCGAGCACGAGGACGCCAACGAGCCGGATCAGGGCGCCGATGGCCCGGTGACGGTGGCCGAGACCACGACGCCGGTGCATACGCTGACGGTCAGCGCCGCGGTCATGCGCCTCGAGCTCGAGGAGGCGCCGGTGCTGATGTTCCGCAATAGCGGCCACGGCCGGCTCAACGTCGTCTACCGCCGCCGCGACGGCAATATCGGCTGGCTGGATCCCGAGGAGGAAGGCTGATGGCCGGCGCCGCCCTGCTGTCGCCGAAGTCCGTGGTCGCCAATCTCAAGGCGACCAGCAAGAAGCAGGCGTTGCAGGAGCTGGCGCGCCATGCCGCGAAGCTGACCGGGCTCGACGAGCGGCGCATCTTCGATGTGCTTCTGGAGCGCGAGCGCCTCGGCAGCACGGGACTCGGCAACGGCATCGCCATTCCCCATGCCCGCATGCGCGAGATCGATTCGCTGTTCGGGCTGTTCGCGCGCCTCGAGCATCCGGTCGATTTCGAAGCGGTCGATGACGCGCCGGTCGACTTGGTTTTCCTGCTGCTGGCGCCGGAATCCGCGGGTGCCGATCACCTCAAGGCCCTGGCCAAGGTCAGCCGCCTGCTGCGCAACAAGCCGAGCTGCGCCAAGCTGCGCGGCGCCGACAATGCCGAC
>CAZVDW010000280.1:0-1601 GCA_964625645.1 uncultured Rhodospirillaceae bacterium | reverse complement strand
CCGGGCGAGGGGTTGTTATTGAGCTCGGCGCCGTGCTTCTCGGCATATTCCTCCCACCAGAGGATGTGCTTGACCAGCTTGTCGCCGACCGCCTTGGAGACGGCGCGGCGGGTCAGCAGATGCTCGGCGCCGTAGACCTCGGGCGTCTCGGCGAGCACGGCGGTGCCGCCATGGCGCACCAGCAGATCGGCCGCGGCGCCGAGCGCCGGGTTGGCGGTGATGCCCGAATAGGCGTCCGAGCCGCCGCATTCGAGGCCGAGGATGAGGTGGCTCGCGGGCACGGTCTGGCGCTCGGCCTTGTTGGCCTCGGGAAGCATCTCGCGGATACGCGCGACGCCTTCCTCGACCGTCTTGCGGGTGCCGCCGGAGTCCTGAATGGTCATGGTCGAGAGCATCTTGCCGGTCTGCCAGCCATGCTGCTCGATCATGCCCGAGATCTGGTTCATCTCGCAGCCGAGCCCCACCGCGACGATGCCGGCGAAGTTGGGGTGCGACTTGTAGCCGTTGAGCGTGTTCTGCAGGAACTCCCAGCCGATGCCGTAGGTCGACATGCCGCAGCCGGAGCCGTGGGTCAGCGCCACCACGCCGTCGACATTGGCATAGTCGGCCAGCGCCTCGCCGCGGAAGGCGTCGGCGATGTATTTCGCCACCGTCGCCGAGCAGTTCACCGAGCTGATGATGCCGATATAGTTGCGCGTCGCCACGCGGCCGTCGGCACGCACGATGCCCTGGAAGGTGGCACGCTCGGCCTCCCGGACATAGCTGGTGTCCCGCGCGTCGGCGCCATAGGCGTAGTCGCGCTCGAAGGCCTTCATCTCGACATTCTGGGTGTGGACGTGTTCGCCGGCCTGAATATCTTCGGTCGCGAAGCCGATGATCTGGTCGTATTTCCGCACCGCCTCACCGGCCGCGATGGCCTGGGTCGACACTTTATGGCCGACGGGAATCTCTGCGCTGGTCGAAACATCTTCGCCAGAGACGGCCGTGCCGGCAGCGATGGTCTGCTTGGCGGTGACCACGTTGTCGGCCTGATGCAGGCGCACGGTCAGGACTTGGTCGGACATGCGAACCTCGCGAGCTATTGTCTGTGGGATAATTCGGTGCAAATAAGGCCATTCCTGCGCCGCGCGCAAGCACCGTTTGCCGACACCGGCAAAGCCCTTGCCGCCACAACCGTCGCACCGGTATGGTCGCGCCGCCAAATCGGGAGGATAGCGACGGCATGCACTGGGTCAGCAACGGGCCGCGAACGGCTCTGGAAAACGGTTTCATTCGATGAGCTTGGCAGGCAAGACGGCACTGATCACGGCGGCGGGTCAGGGTATCGGGCGCGCGGCGGCGGAGCGCTTTGTGGCGGCCGGCGCCACGCTGTGGGCGACGGATATCGACGAGAGCAAGTTGGCGGGTCTCGATGGCGCCGAGACTTTCGCCCTCGATGTCAGCGACCGCCAAGCGGTTGCCGCGGCGCGCGAGCGCACGGGCCCTGTCGACATTCTCTTCAATTGTGCCGGCACCGTCGCCGTCGGCACGTTGCTCGAATGCAGCGATGACGATTGGGATCGCTCGTTCCGCATCAATGTGGATTCCATGCGCCGCACCAT
>CAZVDW010000279.1:0-9303 GCA_964625645.1 uncultured Rhodospirillaceae bacterium | reverse complement strand
GATGGCGTCAAGGCTGGTGCCGAAGGTGGCAATGTCGCTGCTGCTGAGCGCGACGCCGTAAGCGGGCCGGCCGGGTAGTTCCATGGGCCCCAGCCAGACCGCCGTCGGGAAAATCTCATAGCCTGGGGGCACGTCGAAGGTCAGGCCGGCAAACCCGCGATCGTTCAGGGCGAGGCCACGTATGTCCTCGGGAATCAAGCGCCCCGGGCGCGCCGACTCTTGGAAGAAATCGGTCCAGTGAGCGGCGTTGTAGGACATGACGGAGGGATTGGTCGCCATGTCATAGCCGTAGACATCGACATGGGGCAAGCCATAGGCGTGGCCGATTTCGTGACGCAGCGTCGCTTGAAAGCTCCGCTGTCTGTCCAAGGCATGGGACGAAAGGATGACCACGCCGCCGCCGCTATTGTGGCCGCCATTGAGGGGCCGTCCGCCGCCGCTCGGGAAGTCCTCAGCGGGATTCATGAAAACGATGACAAAGACGAAAGGGTTGTCGAAACGCGTGCGCCCCACCTCCGTCAACAGGTCATCCACCATGTGCTCGACGAAGGGCCTGTTCGCCTCCCGGTAATAGGCCAGGTCCTGCGCGCTATGAAAAATCAGCGGCGGACGATCCGCCATGGCGAACGTGCTGCGGCCGTCGAGCAGCTCGCGAAAGGTGTCCTGCGACCACCGCAAGTGACGCGCCAGGCGGGCGACCTGATCCGAGGTCGGCCCCTGGGCGTCGCGCGCGACGAAGAAGACCGGCAGGACCAGCACCTGCGCGGGCGGATGCAGGGGGTCGCCGGCCCTGGCCGCGGCGCCGGCAAGGCCGGCCAAGCAGATCAGCAAGACGATCGCCGCCCGACCGCGTGACATCAAAGGGGCTCGTGGCATCCCCAAAGGATAAAGCTTCGCTGCCGAGCGCATGTCGCCATTCTACCCTTGCCGCGGAGCACCACAGGCTAGAACTTTCTGAAGAGCAAAATTCGCAGAGAAAATCTGGCTGTGGAAGCGGTCCGGTGCGAGCTCGTTTCTGCCGATTTTTCTGTTATGCAGGGAAAAAGCAGGGAAATGTTTGGTTCGATCAGGGTAAGCGTCGATTAGCAAAAACGGTAGTTTCCTGCGCTTGGGGCGCGATCTACCCACAGCTCCTACACCACGCCTTGGGGCACGACCCATCGACATCGACGATGATGGCATGCTCGGTATCGATCAGGCTGATCGATTGCACGAGGCCCTAGGTGGCTTGACCCCAAAACCCTTGCAGCGCAAGCTCAATTCAGCTGAAAAGTCGCGTAACCCCGGACCCAATGCGGTGCATATCTAAAGTCACTGCGCGCGAAGGGTCTGAGTGGACGAAAAATCTGGGGCAAGTCACGGGGTGTACACTGACATGAGCGTGCGGGGCAGGGTGGCCGCGGGACCACGCGTTCCGACGGTATAGGAGGAAGCATGCAAAAGCTTGTGCGCACGATTCGGGCAACCGTCGTTGCGGTCGCGGCGCTGATCGCGGCGACGCCTACCCCAACAGCAGCGGATGAGATCGTCTTCATGACGGGGCCGGCGGGCGGTACGTGGTATCCACTCGGCGGCGCGATGATGCAGATCCTTGAGCGTGGCGTACCTGGCTTGTCGATCACCTTGCGACCGGGTGCCGGGTTAATCAACATAAAGGCAGTGTCGATTGGGCGCGCCGACATTGCTTTTGGCAACGTCATATCAACTGTCGATGCCATTGCCGGCAAGCCCCCGTTCAACGAGCCGGTTGGGGATCTCTGCAACCTGGCGCGGCTCTATCCGCAGATCGCGCATATCGTTGGCGCTGACTCGTCGATCGAGAGCATCGCCGACTTTGCCGGGAAGTCGGTGGCATCACTGCCGCGCGGCAACACGAACGAGTTCGCGCTGACGATGATGCTCGACACTTATGACCTCACCTACGACGACCTCGATGCGATCCACTTCGCATCGCTAACCGACATGGTCAATATGATGAAAGACGGTCACGTCGATGCGTTCTCGATCATCACTTCGCTGCCCTCGGGGGCGATGATGGAACTCTCCTCAGCGAAACGTGTCCGTTTTCTTGGCATTCGTGATGTGCAATTCGAGAGGCTTAGATCGATCAACTCCGGCTGGTTCCGAATGACTATGCCGGCGGGCACCTACCCCGGTCAGGATATGCCGGTGGTGAGCGCTGGCTTCTCCTCGCACGTGCTCGTCAGCTGCACCCGCGTCTCCGAGGACCTCGCCTACCGCATGGCTCGCGCGACCGCCGAAGGCCTCGAGGACTTGGTCGCGGTAACCGCGGCTCTCAAGGGCTTGACGGTTGCCAACCTGGCCGAGGATGTCGGCGTCCCGATGCATCCGGGGGCGCAGCGCTACTACGAGGAAGTGGGGGCGCTGTGACCCAGTGAGCCAGGGACCGATCCCGGAGCCGTCCGCCGAAGCCACGGAATTTCCCAGGCTGCTACGCTACCTAGCCCCGACGATTGCCGTCGGCATGGCCGCCTTCCACCTGTGGGTGGTGTTTTTTGGCGTGCCGCAAGTGATGATCTTTCGCAGTACGCACTGGCTGCTCGCTCTGGTGCTGATCTTCCTCTGGTATCCGGCGTTCCGGCGAAGCGACGGCTCGGTGCCGCTTCTATCGCGGCTCCTCGATCTGGTGCCATTGGCGGGCTCGCTAGCGGCCATAGGCTATATTTACGTTGAGCACGAGTACATTGTGACGCGCTTCGCCTACGTCGACGACCTCCGCACCGCCGATCTCATACTCGGGATTGTGATGATTGCGGTGACCCTGGATGCGGCGCGACGTACCGTTGGCTGGGCACTGCCAATCACTGCTGCGTTGTTCCTTGCATACGGCATCTTCATCGAGAAGATTACGACGCTCGAGCTGATCGACCAGATGTACCTTACGACTGACGGCATCTTCGGTATTCCGATCAGCGTATCAGCCACATTTATGGTGCTTTTCGTCTTGTTTGGCGCCTTCGTCGCTCGCTCTGGCACCGGAAAGCTGTTCATGGACTTCTCGATGGCGCTGTCCGGCCACACGGCGGGCGGCCCTGCCAAGGTCGCGTGCATGACCAGCGCGCTGTTCGGCACGGTGTCGGGGAGCTCGACCGCCAATGTCATGACCACAGGCACCTTCACCATCCCGATGATGAAGCGCATCGGCTACAAACCGGCATTTGCCGGGGCCGTCGAAGCGGTGGCTTCGACTGGCGGCCAGATCATGCCGCCGATCATGGGCGCGGCCGCCTTCGTAATGGCCGAGTTCATGGGCACCAGCTACCTGCACGTGATCAAGATTGCGGCGATCCCCGCGCTCCTATACTTCGTCGCCGTGTTCCTGGCCGTCCATTTTGAGGCCAAGCGAACAGGCATTCACGGCCTGCCGCGATCCGAATTGCCGCGAGCGGGTAGCGTGCTGGTCGAGCGCGGCCATCAGTTCATTCCGCTCTTCATCATCGTTGTAGTGCTCGTCGCGGGCTTCAGTCCGCCTTATGCGGCAACATGCGGGCTGCTGTCAGTAATCCCGATCGGGCTCTTACGCCGCACGACGCGCAGCGACATGACGCTTAAGACCATTTACGAGGCGGTGGTGCTCGGGGTGCGTAACTCACTTCCGATTGCCGCCGCCTGCGCCTGCGCCGGCATCGTGATCGGCATCGTCAGCCTCACCGGCCTTGGGGTGATCTTCAGCCAGTTCATCGTCGCTCTATCGCAGGACACCATGATACTAGCGCTCGTGCTCACGGCGATCGCCGGCATCATACTCGGCATGGGACTGCCAACGACGCCAGCCTACATCGTGCAGGTGGCGCTGCTCGTCCCAGCACTAATGAAGCTCGGAGTGCCGCTCGAGGCAGCGCACATGTTCGTGCTCTATTTTGCGATTCTGTCGGTGATCACGCCGCCGGTCGCGATCTCGCTGTTCGCCGCCAATGGCCTGTCTGGCGCAGGACTTTGGGCATCAGGCCTCGCCGCGATGCGACTGGCGGCAACCGGCTACATCATCCCGTTCATGTTCGTCTACGGGCCGTCGCTGCTCATGCTCGGCGCCTGGCAGTCGATTGCCGCCAACGTGGTCACCGCGCTGGTTGGCGTCACCTGCTTGGCCGCCGGACTCAACGGCTACCTGCTTCGCTCCTCAACATCTTGGGAACGGCTGTTGCTGGTTACCGCGGCGTTCGTGCTTATCAAGCCGGGCATGACTACAGATATCCTTGGGTTTGGAGTGCTCGGACTGGTGGTTCTCAGCCAACGCCTGCGACCGGCAGCTGCTGCGACCGGCAGATGACACTCATAATCCAAAAGAAGAGAGCTTCTCGAGCAAGCGCCCTTTACGCGCGTGGCGCTCGCGAATATCGGCGAGACGCCGTTTGAACGTGGCAATATCGCTCTCGTTCCGGGCAACCGCCTCGAGGTCCGCGAGCAAAGCCGCTGCCCGGTCGTAACCGGACGCATTCCGCAATGTGATCGCCGCCTCCACATCGGACCAGGCTGCTTCTCCCCGCTGTGTCGATCAGGAAATGGGACGAAAAACGCCTTCGGTCTCAAGGAGCACACTATCAACCGCATCGAAGAGCTGTTGCCCTGGAACTGGGCCGCCAACCAAGCCAAAACTGCCGCCGATCAACCTTAGCAGACTAGCCCAAACACCGATAAGGCGGCGAGGCTGGACGGTTGCGATCCGTCAACTCAATCTGGGTTAATCTGACAATCCCACCGCCACACCGCCAAGCTGCCAAATTGATCCAAATCAATGCCCGGCCGGGCAGAACCCTACGATAATTCAAGATGTTGCCTTAGGTGCTGGAGGCCTTCAACGTGGCCGCGCAATCCAATCGCCCAAAAAGACCTCAGGACCCCCTCGACGGCGTCGAAATTGTCGCGCGCGAGGACTTCTCCGCAGCCACCTTTCTGCTTGAATTTCGCCATCCAATGATGGCGCGGGCCGCCCAGCCTGGTCAATTCGTCATCGTCATGGCGCACGAGCATGGCGAGCGCATTCCGCTGACCATCGCCGATTTCGATCGCGACCGGGGAACGGTCACCCTGGTCGTCCAGGCCGTCGGCAAGACGACGAAGGACATGCAGCAAACCTGCGAGCTTGGCGGCGAGCTGTTCAGCGTCGTCGGCCCGATGGGTGAGCCGAGCCGCATCGGTGACGGCGGAAAAGTGATTTGCGTCGGCGGCGGTCTCGGCGTGGCACCGGTTTTTCCCCAGGCCCGCGCCTGCAAGCAGGCCGGGGCCTATGTCATCGGCATTGTCGGCTTCAGAAACAAGGATCTCGTCTTCTGGGAGGACAAGTTCAAAGCTGTCTGCGACGAATTCATCATCTGCAGCGATGACGGGTCGGTCGGCATCAAGGGTCTGGTCACCGATGGAATCGCCGAGGCGATGACGCGCCACGGCGATATCGAAGAGCTGATCGCCATCGGCCCGCCGATCATGATGAAGGCCTGCGCGGAAACGACGCGCCCGGCCGGCATCAAGACGACGGTGAGCTTGAACCCGATCATGGTCGACGGCACCGGCATGTGCGGCGGCTGCCGGGTCAGGATCGGCGACAGTGTCAAGTTCGCCTGCGTCGACGGCCCCGATTTTGACGGTCACCAGGTCGATTTCGACGATCTCATGAGCCGTCTGAAACGGTTCGCCGAGGAGGAAAAGCTGGCCGTCAAGAGATGGTCCGATGCCTGTCGAGACACCGCGGCGGGTCGAGGCGGCGCGTCATGACCGCGGGCAAGAAAAAGAAGACCATTCGCACCATCCCGCAGGACCGCACGCCGATCCCGGTGCAGGAGCCCGCCGAACGGGTGACCAATTTCGCCGAGGTGGCGCTCGGCTACCGCGAGAAGGACGCCCGCGTCGAGTGCGAGCGCTGCCTGATGTGTCCGGAGGCCAATTGCGTGCCCGACTGTCCCGTGAGCATCGATATTCCCGGCTTCATCGGCAAGATCGCGGAAGGAGAATATCGCGGCGCCTACGACATCCTGACCGATGCCAATCTGCTGCCCGCGATCTGCGGCCGGGTGTGCCCGCAGGAGGACCAATGCGAAGGGGTCTGTCCCGTCGGCGATACGCTGGAGCCGGTGGCGATCGGCAGGCTCGAGCGCTGGCTCGGCGACATGGCGATCGAAAAGGGCTGGCGTAATATCCCCTATAGCGAACCGAATGGCCTGCGCGTCGGCGTCGTGGGTTCGGGGCCCGCCGGAATCGCCTGCGCCGCGGACATGGCCAAGGCGGGCTGCGAGGTTACTGTCTACGAGGCCTTTCACAAGCCCGGCGGAGTGCTCAGATACGGCATTCCCGAGTTTCGCCTGCCCAACGAGATCATCGATGCCGAGATCGACCAGCTCACCGCGCTCGGTGTGAAGATACGTTGCAATACCCTGGTCGGGCGTCTGTTCACTCTCGAGCAGATGCTTACCGAGATGGAGTTCGATGCCGTCTTTGTCGGCACCGGCGCGGGGTATCCGAGTTTCATGGGCATCCCCGGCGAATCGCTCAACGGCGTGATGTCCGCCAACGAGCTTTTAACCCGCTGCAACCTCATGCATGCCGGCGAGTTTCCCGATTACGACACACCGCTGCATCTCGGCCGGCATGTCGCTGT
This sequence comes from uncultured Rhodospirillaceae bacterium, assembly GCA_964625645.1. GTDB lineage: Bacteria > Pseudomonadota > Alphaproteobacteria > UBA7887 > UBA7887 > UBA7887. The sequence continues at coordinate 2,690 of CAZVDW010000279.1, read as the reverse complement.
GATCGGCGCCGGCAATACCGCCATGGATGCCACGCGCGTATGTCTGAGGTTGGGCGCGGAAAAGGTCTCTTGCATCTACCGCCGCACCCGCGCCGAGAGCCCGGCGCGCGCGGAGGAGATCGATCATGCCGAGGAGGAAGGCGTCGAATTCCACTGGTTGAGCGCGCCCACCGAGATTTTGAGCGACGGCGGCGACAATGTCAGCGGCATGCGCTGCGTGCGCATGGAGCTCGGTGAGCCGGACGAGAGCGGCCGGCGGCGGCCGATCGCCATCGACGACAGCGAGTACGAGTTCGACGCCGACCTGGTAGTCTACGCCATCGGCACCAACGCCAATCCGATTATCGGCCGGACCTCGAAATTGACACTGAATAAGCGCGGCTATGTGCAAACCGACGAAAATCTCGCCACCTCGATGGCCGGTGTCTTCGCCGGCGGTGATATCGTCACCGGTGGCGCCACGGTGATCCTGGCGATGGGCGCGGGCCGGCGCGCGGCGAAGGCCATGAAGAACTATCTCGGCATCCGCGACATCGAAGACGCGGCGGCGTCCGAGGCGATTGGCCAAGCGGACACGCTGTTCGGGATCGATGTGCGGCAAAAAGCCTTCACCCGCGTCCGACTTGAACGAACCTAAGGACCAATCGGCATGGACCACGAGGTCTTGAAAGACCAACCAGGCGAGCCATCCCCGGCCAAGAAAGCAAAGGCAAGGCCGAGACGTGGCGCGAAGCCCCGTGGCGGCTCCGCCTCGGGTGCAAAACCGGCAAGAATGCTGGACGAGCATATCGTCGAGATCGTCAGTGACTCCGGCGAGGGCGCGCAGCGCTGTGGACAGTGCTTCGGCTCGATCGCGGCGCGGATGGGCAATGGGATCTGGACGGTCGAGATCATCCCCGCCGAAATTCAACCGCCGGCGCGCAGCATCGAAGGCGCCAGCGGCAACCGCGTCCGACTGGCGACCGATCGGGTCACCAATGGTGGTGACGAGGCCGATCTGCTGATCGCCTTCAACGAGCAGGTGCTACTCGGTCGGCTGCGTGACGGTCAGCTCAAGCCCGGTTGCGCCATTCTCCTGGACAGCATATGGCGCCGCGACCCGAACCCGGAGATCGCCGCCGCCTACGCGGCGACCTGCGACGAGCTGAGTGCCAATGGCTATGCCCTTCATGAAATCCCGATGGAGAACGAATGCCTGAAGCTTGTCGCCGACCCCAGACGCGGCAAGAACATGTTCGCCCTCGGCACGCTGTGCAGCATCTACAGCCTCGACATGCAGATCGCCCGCGATCAGGTCGCTTTCGTTTTCGCCAAGAAGACCGAGAAGGTCGTCAGCGACAATATCAAGCTCCTCGAATCCGGCCACGCCTGGGCGGAGGAAAATCTCGATATGAAATTCCGGATTCCGCCGTCGGAGCTGCGGGTGCCGCAGATCGTCGTCAACGGCAACATCGCCCTTGGCCTCGGCGTGATGGCGTCGGGCATGGAAGTCTGTGCCATGTATCCGATCACCCCGGCGACCTCGGCGTCGCATTATCTCAGCGAGGTCTTCGAACATGTCGGCGGAACCGTCCACCAGGCCGAGGACGAGATCGCCGCTTGCGCCTTTGCCATCGGCTCGTCCTACGCCGGAAAATGCGCGGTAACGATCACCTCGGGACCCGGCTTCGCCTTGAAGCAAGAGACCATCGGATTGGCGGTGATGGCCGAAATCCCGCTTGTCGTGGTTAACGTTCAGCGTGGCGGTCCGAGCACCGGCCTGCCGACCAAGGCTGAACAGGGCGACCTTTTGTTCGCCTGCTTCGGCGGTCACGGCGACAATCCGAAAGTGGTCATCGCGGCTTGCGACATCGAGGACTGCTTCTATTCGATGATTACGGCGCGGAAGATCGCCGAGACTTTCAACACCGTCGTCGTCGTTCTATCCGACGCCAATCTGGGATCGGCCCAGCAGCCTTTCCCGCGGCCCGAGGTGAGCACCGAGTGGATGGCGGCTCCCATCGACCAGAGTGCGGTACCTGAGGACGCCCTGCCATACGACTGGAACGCGCGAACCGGACTCGCCCGCCGCTTCATCCCGGGACAGCCCGGGGGCATGCATTGCCTGACCGGGCTCGCCCACGACCGCAAGAGCGGCGTCGCCTACGAGCCGGATATCAACCAGGAAGGCCTGCTCAACCGCAGCCTCAAGCTGGCGGCGCTGCAGAAGACCTTGAAAACGCCATCGGTCCATGGCGACGGCGAGGGTGATCTTCTGATTGTCGGCTGGGGTAGCACCAAGGGCGCCATCGAGGAGGCCGTTGACCGGCTGCGCGGCGAAGGCTGCAAGGTCTCCTCCCTGCACCTCAAGTTTATTCAACCGATGCCTTCCGGGATCGGCGACATCATGGGCAACTTCACCAAGGTTCTGACGGTGGAGAACAACTGGTCGGACACTTTGGAGCACGAGCTTATCGACCACGACAATCGCCGCTATTCGGAACTGGCCTGGCTGTTGCGCGCGAGGCACCTGATCGATGTCGATTGCTGGTCGGAAGTCAGGGGACAGCCCATCAAGCCGGGGGCGATCGTTCGCGTCGTGCGAGATCGACTGCAGGCAAAAGGATGACCACCATGTCCACGCCCATCGCCGAATGCGCGCTGCAGCTGTTCGACGAGGAATATTCCCTCGACGACTATAAAGGCCGCAT
>CAZVDW010000278.1:0-12969 GCA_964625645.1 uncultured Rhodospirillaceae bacterium | reverse complement strand
GGCACCGTGTCGCTGGTCCTCAGCCGGGAGGAAACCTTCCTCTGCCACCGCGGCCGGCCGGAGACCGAGACGCGCATGAAGATCGGCTTGAAGCGCGACGGCACGATCACCGCGCTGGCATGCGAGACCACCCAGCGCGGCGGCGCCTATAGCGGCTACGGCATCGTCACCATCCTCTATGCCGGCTCGCTGCTCTACGGCCTCTACGAGCTGCCGGCGGTGAAATATCGCGGCCAGCGCGTGCTCACCAACACGCCGCCCTGCGGCGCCATGCGCGGCCACGGCACGGTCAATGTGCGCTTCGCCTTCGAGAACCTGCTCGACGCCATGGCCGGCGAGCTGGGCTTGGACCCCTTCACCGTGCGCCGGGCCAATCTGCTGCGCGAGCTTGGTTTTACGACGAACGATTTGATGGTCAACAGCTATGGCATGCCGGAATGCCTCGACAAGGTGGAGCGCGCCTCCAGCTGGGCCGGCAAGCACGGCAAGCTGCCGCCAGGGCGCGGCATCGGCATGGCGTGTTCGCATTATGTCAGCGGTGCAGCCAAGCCGGTGCATTGGACCGGCGAGCCCCACGCCACCGTGGCGCTCAAGCTCGACTGGGACGGCGCGGTGACGGTGCTGACGGGCGCCGCCGAGATCGGCCAGGGCTCCTCCACCATGGTCGCGCAATGCGTCGGCGAAGTGCTGGGTTTGGGCACCGAGCGCCTGCGCGTGGTGGCCAGCGACAGTGCCGTGACGCCCAAGGACAACGGCTCGTATTCTTCTCGCGTCACCTTCATGGTCGGCAATGCGGCGATCCAGGCGGCCGAAGCCCTCAAGCAGGTGCTGGTCGAGGCGGCGGCCAGCAAGCTTGAAGCCGCGCCCGACGAGATCGAGGTCGTCGGCGAGACCTATCGCGTTGCCGGTTCGCAGGACAAAGGCCTGGACTACGCCGAGATCGTCACCCAGGCGCTGGCAGAGAACGGCACGCTGACCGTCAGCGGGCATTTCTCGACGCCCAAGGAGGCCCAGGGTGGGCGCGCCTATCGCGGCGCCGCGGTGGGCTCGACCATGGCCTTCTCTTACGCGGCGCAGGCGGTTGAGGTCTCGGTCGATCCGGTCACGGCGCAGGTCACCGTGGAGAAGGTCTGGGTGGCGCATGACTGCGGCAAGGCGCTCAACCCGCTGGCCGTCGAAGGCCAGGTGCAGGGCTCGGTGTGGATGGGCATGGGCCAGGCGCTCTGCGAGGAGAACCGCTATCACGACGGCCTGCCGCTGCACGCCAACCTCATCGACTATCGCGTGCCGACCTTCGTCGATTCCCCGGACATCGCCGTGCAGATCGTCGAGAGCAACGACCCCAACGGCCCCTTCGGCGCCAAGGAGGCGGGCGAGGGCTCGCTGTCGGGCTTCCTGCCGGCGCTCGCGTCGGCCATAGCCGATGCCACCGGCCATCGCCCGCTCGACTGCCCGATGACGCCGGACACCCTGTTCAAGGCGCTGGCGAAACGGAAGACCGGCTGATGGGGTTGCTGCCCGACTTTCAGCTGCTGCGCCCGGGAAGCGTGGACGAGGCGGTGGCACTGCGGGCGTCGAATCCGGGCGCGCGTATCCTCGCCGGCGGCACCGACCTGCTGCCCAACATGCGCCGTGGGTTGGTGGAAACCGAGACGGTCATCGACCTCGGCGGCTGCGACGAGCTGCGCACCCTCGACGGCGGGCATATCGGCGCCATGGTGACGTTGGAGACGCTTGCCGCGGGCTGCGAAGGCTACCCCGCCCTGGCCCAGGCCGCCGGGGCGGTGGCCGGGCCGACCCATCGCGGCACAGCCACGGTCGGCGGCAATCTTTGCCTAGATACTCGTTGCATGTTCTATAACCAGAGCGAATGGTGGCGCAAGAGCAACGACTACTGCCTCAAATATGGCGGCGAGACCTGCCACGTCGTGCCCACCAGCAAGCGTTGCTACGCCGTCTACAGCGGCGACCTGGCGGCGGCGCTGACGCTCTACGCCGCCGAAGTCGAGATAGCCGGCAGCGACGGCCGCCGCCGCGTGCCCCTGGATGAGCTGCTGCAAGACGACGGCATGGACCACCTAGGCCTCGCAGACACCGAGCTCGTCGCCGCCGTGCACCTGCCCCCACAGCCGCCAGGCTTCCGCAGCGCCTACCGCGAAATTCGCGTGCGCGGCGCCATAGACTTCTCGCTGGCCGGCGTCGCCGTCGGCCTCGTGGTCGAGGGCGACACCGTGACCAGCCTCTCCGCCGGCCTAACCGGCACCAACTCCGCCCCCATCGTGGTCGAAATCCCCCCCGCCGACACCGAAACCGCCGCCACGGCGCTTGAGAAGGCCGTGCAAAAAGCCGTCAGCCCCGTCCGCACCACCCTAATCCAACCCCAATACCGCCGCCGCGCGGTAGCGGCGCTGGCCGCCCAGATGGTGCGGGATTTGGTGGGGTAGGGCGGGCAAGTAGAGGATCGGGCACGCCGAGCCGCGGAGGCCACGGAGAAAGAGTTATTTCTCTTGCAGTGCCGCTATCAATGCTAGCTTATCCGACTATGCTGCGTCTGCCAAACGTTCGTATATATTGTCCGACGCTGCAATTTCTATGACGTTTCCGGCTTGGGCCAGAATATTGAGATAGGTTTTCATTTCAGACTTCTTCTTAACAACCGCCACACGATTTGGAGAGAAATCCAGTCGCGAAAGATCCTGAAATTTCGTGGCGGTACTGTACACAGAAGTGTGATGCTTGCTCACTGGTTCAAAAATAGTCGATCTATCACCGTCGAGGACGAGATTCGATATATGCCAAAGGGTACTGGATGCGCCCTTTATTTCAGCATTACGGGCCACCCGCTGTGCGGTGAACACATGGACAAGCTTGTCATAAAGTTGCTCGACGGTATCGGCAGCAACTTCTTCTGCAAGCTTAAACGCCGTGAGATTTGCCGCTTCAGCGGAGCAGTTTCCAATGACAGTGATCGCGCCCGCTAGCTGATCCGCGGAAACCTCGACTTGGAACATCGCGTACCCGTCAAACTCGACCACTTCTTGTTCAGCAATGCGCTTAGCCTGGCGGCGATAAATCTTCCCCGCGCCCATCATCTCGGCTTCCTGGAAACCGAGCCCCATATCACTGACTAGGTAGCGGGGGCCTGTCGGTTTCACCTGAACTACAACACTTGACCCACTTGGGTAATGCACTGGAATCGATACGGTTGTCGCATGGCGATGGTACTCAGCATGAACGAGTTCACGCACGGCGTGCTCGATCGCATCTTGCGCAAAATCTCTTAGAGCTTCAGCCATAGCACCACACTAGAGCAGGCTTCCCTACCATATCGGCGGTTCAATCAATCCAACATTAGAGATTCTAAAGCAATTCCCCATCAAGACAATGAGTTCCTCAAATGTGGCTGGATCAGTGTCAAGAGGCACTGCAACCTTCAAGTTGCCTGCCTTCATATTTCCCTGATCTTCCGAGAAGTTGAGATCAAACCTATGATAGTGGGAGCCATGCTGGAACTTCTGTCGCAGTTCGGGAGGCCCCTTCTTTTTGTTGTTGTGCGGACCAAGCGGGTTCCAGCAAATTCGAGACAGCGCAATGACCCTCCGATGAGGCGGATGAACTTCAAGCTGGAATATGACATTTCGATCAGGAAGATTGCTCATCGCGCGTCGACGCAACGTCAGGCCTTCCACCGTAACGGCATCTATATCGAGCGACGTTGTGAAGCCAATTTGGTCCTGCCCTAAGTCCTGCCATTCGGGGCGGGTGGGGAGAATCTTCTCAGCTTCGAATAATGCCTTGGGATCAATAGACATTGCCCCCGCAGGATTGCACGTTTTGCGGGTTTAGGAAACATTTTGGCACGACTAAAATCCGAGTCGGCCCGTATCGATATCTTCTATCCATATCGAGTTAGGCCGCAGGCCCAGATTCCGCCCCCAACGCCTCTCGCGTCAGCTCATACGCGCTCTGCAGCAGCCGCGTCGAGGCCTCCCGCGTCATGAAGCCCGCGTGGCCCGTCAGCGTCACGTTTTCCAGCTTGGTCAGCGGGTGGCCCGCCGCCAGGGGCTCTTCGGCGAAGGTGTCCAGCGCCGCGTGGGCGATGCGGCCCTGGCTGAGCGCTTCGATAAGCGCCGGCTCGTCGATGAGGCCGCCGCGGGCGGTGTTGACGAGGATGGCGCCGGGCTTGAGCAGGGCCAGGCGGCGGGCGTCTATGATGTTGGCGGTCTCGTCGTTGAGAGAGAGGTGGAGGGAGACGACGTCGGCTTCGGCGAGCAGGGCGTCGAGGTCGCGTGGCTCGCAGGGCAGGTCGCCGGGCACGCCGCTGCGGTTCCAGGCGATGACCCGCATGCCTATCCCGGCACCCAGCCGCACCATGGCGCGGCCGATGCCGCCGCTGCCGATGACGCCGAGGGTCTTGCCGGCCAGCTCGATGCTGTCCAGCGTCGCCCACTCGCCGGCGCGCAAGGCGCGGTCCATGGCGCCGAGCTTGCGGGCGGCGGCGAACATCAGCGCGACGGCGTGCTCGGCGACGCTCTGGTCGCCATAGCCGCTGATGGTTTTGACTTCGATGTTGTGGCGCGCCGCCGCGTCCAAATCGATATAGGACGAGGCGCCGGTGCCCATGAAGACGATGGTGCGCAGGTCCGGGCAGGCGGCCAGAAGGTTCTCGCCCATCCAGGTGTGGTCGTTCACGACGACCTGGCAGCCCGCCATCATCTCGCGTGCTTCATCCTCGCTGGGGTCGGCGACGACCACATCGAGCGCCGGCACCAGCGCGCGCATCTCTTCCGTGATCAGCTCGGCGAGGAAGGCCGGGCAGTCGATAAAGCGGGCGCTCACCTCAAACGTCGCCTTCGATCACACCGGCGTTCGGGTTGTTGAAGTGGGCTTCGTCGAAGGCGCCTTCGCTCTTGGCGATGAGGCATGTGACCATGGCGTCGCCGGTGACGTTGACCGCGGTGCGCATCATATCGAGCAGGCGGTCGACGCCGATGATCAGGCCGATGGCCTCGACCGGCAGACCGACCTGGATCAGCACCATCGAGAGCATGATCAGCCCCACCCCCGGCACGCCGGCGGTGCCGATGGAAGCCAGGGTGGCGGTGAGGATGACGGTGAGATATTCGGTCATGCCGAGGTCGACGGCATAGACGTGGCTGATGAACACGGTGGCCACGCCCTGCATGATGGCGGTGCCGTCCATGTTGATGGTGGCACCGAGCGGCACGGTGAACGAGGCCACAGAGTTCTTCACCCCCATGCGGTGCTCGACGGTGTTTAGCGTGACGGGGATGGTGGCGTTGCTGCTCGCGGTCGAGAAGGCGAAGACCAGGGCCGCGCGCATCTTGCGGAAGAACATCAGCGGGTTGATGCGCCCGAGGAAGGTCAACAGCAAAGTGAAGACGCCGAAGGCGTGCAGCAGCAGGGCGACGACGACGCAGAGGAAATAGCTGGCCAGCGGCAGGATGACGTCCAACCCTTGCGTGGCGAAGGTTTTGGCGATGAGGCAGAAGACGCCGATGGGTGCCAGGCGCATGACAATCCCGACCATCTTCATGATGACTTCGTTGAGGTCGCTGAACAGCGCGCGCACATGCTCGCCGCGCTCGCCGGCCAGCGTCGAGGCGACGCCGAGCAGGATCGAGAAGACGATGATCTGCAGCATGTTGCCGTCGGCCAGTGCCGCCACCGGGTTGCTCGGCACCAGGTTGGTTATGACGTCGCCGAGCGGCGGCGCCTCGCGGCCCTGATACGTCACGTCGCCTTCTATCGTGAAGCCATCGCCGGGGGAGACGATGCTGGCGACGCTCAGCGCGATGGTGATGGCCACCGCCGTGGTGAAGAGGTAGAGCAGAATCGCCTTCAGCCCGATGCGCCCCAGCGCCGCGATATCGCCGAGCGCCGTGACGCCGCAGAACAGCGAGACGAAGACCAGCGGCACCACCAGCATCTTGAGGCCGGAGACGAAAAGCTTGCCGATGGTGGCGAAGAAGCCGCCGACCACGATATCGCCGACGAAGGCGGTGTCGCCGAAAAGCTGGTTGATCAAGATGCCGAGGGTGGCGCCGGCCACCATGGCGATGAGGATTTCCTGCGTCAGCGTGAACTTGCGTGTCTTGGCCATGTCCCCTCTCCCCTCTGCTGCGGGAACGGTATCACTCGCGGAGAAGCGCAGCCAGCTTTGCCTCGTCGAGCGTCTCGGGAAGGGCGACCAGATGCGCCGGGCAGTTGCGGCAGTCGCTGCTGCCGAAACCGGGCACGGGCGCGTGCGCGCCGTGCGCCAGCAGCCTCTCGGTTAGGTTGCATTCATCGCCGTTCATGATCGCCAATGCCGCCACATCCGCCGTCACGGTCAGCCTATCCACGTGCCAGCGCAAGACCTTGTCCTGGCGCAGATGCCGGGCGCAGCGGGCGCGGATGCCGCCAGGCCCGCGGGCGCTGCCAAGATAGGCATAGCGGCCCGGCGCGAAACCCGCAGCAGGCCTCGCGAGCGTGATCAGCAGCGCATAGGCGCCGGGCAGCTTCGGCAGAGTATCGGCTGTGTGTGACCAGTCCTGGGACATATGCCCAATCTAGCAAGTCTATGGACAGATTTGGCGATGGCCTCCATGCTCCGCCCGGAATTGTGAGGACGGAAGGAATCGGGCGATGCGAGGGATTGCGGCAGCGGCAACAGTGATGATTTTGAGCGCGGCGGCGCTTGCCGGGCCTGTCGACGACGGCCGCCTGGCGGGCGATGCCGCCGAGGGCGCCGATTGGCTGACCTACGGCAACGGCTACGGCAATCAGCGCTTCTCGGGCCTCGAGCAGATCAATCGGGACACGGTCTCACGCCTGACGCCGAGCTGGATCCACCAGACCGGCATCAGCGCCACTTTCCAGGCCAGCCCGCTGGTCGCCGATGGCGTGATGTATGTGACGACGCCGCGCAATAACGTCGTGGCGCTCGACGCCACCTCCGGCAAGACCCTGTGGCGCTACGACCATGAGATGATCACCGACAAGCTCTGTTGCGGCCCGGCCAATCGCGGCGCGGCGATGGGCTATGGCGCGGTCTATCAGGCCACCGCCGACGGCCGCCTGCTGGCCATCGATCGCGAGACCGGCGAGCTGCGCTGGGACGTCACCATCGCCGTGCTCGACAGCGCCGCGACCGAGACGCTCGAGGAGCTCGCCGAGGACGATCCCCTGCGTGATACCGAGATTGCCGGTGCCAGCGGGCTGGGTGCCAGCATGGCGCCGCTGGTCCATGACGGGCTGGTCATCGCCGGGGTCACCGGTGCCGGCTACGGCCTGCATGTGGGCGCGGAGGCCGACGGCGTGCTCGGCGCCGTGATCGGCTTCGAGGGCCGCTTCGGCCGGCGTGGTTACATGGCCGCTTTCGATGCGGCGACCGGCGAGGAGGTCTGGCGCTGGTACACCACCAAGGAGGATGGCTGGGAAGGCGAGTGGCGCGAGACCTCGCTCGAAGGCACGCCGATGAACCGCGACATCGCCGCCGAGAAGGCTGCTCAATCGGCCTATGCCCAATCCTGGCAGGTCGGCGGCGGCTCGCTGTGGACAACGCCGGCGCTCGATGCCGAGCTTGGCCTGATCTATTTCGGCACCGGCAATCCGGCGCCGCAGATGGACGACGTCTCGCGGCCCGGCGACAATCTCTACACCGTCTCGCTGGTCGCCGTCGACGTGCGTACCGGAGAGCTGCGCTGGCACTATCAGCACGTGCCACACGACCTCTGGGGTTACGACGTGGCGAGCCCGCCGGTGCTGTTCGACGTGGTGCACGAGGGCGCCATCGTGCAGGCCGTCGGCGAGGCCTCGAAGACCGGCTGGTACTACGTCAACGACCGCGTCACGGGCAAGTTGCTCTATCTCTCCGAGCCCTTCGTGCCCCAGCGCAACATTTTCGCCCGGCCGACCGCCGAGGGCGTGACCATCGCGCCCGGTGCTGCCGGCGGTGCCTCCTGGTCGCCCACGGCCTTCGATCCCCACACCGGCTTTGCCTATGTCGCCGGCCTGCACATGCCGACCACCTTTACCGTGCAGGAGCGCCCGGCGACGGATACCCAGCCGGCGCTGCGCTATTCCGTGCTGCGCATGGCGGACGAGCCGCGCTGGGGCGTGCTCTCGGCCATCGACACGCGCGATCGCGGCAGCATTCGCTGGCAGGCGAAGACCGACAGCATCCTTATCGGCGGTGTTCTGGCGACGGCAGGCGGACTGGTCTTCATGGGCGAGGGCGACGGCAACTTCAACGCCTACGACTCAGGCACCGGAGAGCTGCTATGGACCTTCTATTGCGGTGCCGGCGTCAATGCGCCGCCGGTCAGCTACGAGGTCGCTGGCGTGCAATATGTCGCAGTCGCCGCCGGCGGCCACCAGATGTTCGGCTTCCCCACCGGCGACACAGTGATCGCTTTCGCCTTGCCGGCTCAGTAGTAGGGGTCGTACATCCCGGCCTTGATCGACGCTTCGAGATCGTCCGCGCGCTCGACGGTCGCCAGGTCCTGGTCGTAGGCGACCTCGGCGACGGCCACGGCGATGGCCAGCGACAGCGCGCGGATGTCCTTGAGCGGTGGGTAGATCGCGCCTCTGGCGAGGTCTTTTTCGCGCACCTGGGCGGCCAGCGCGTCGGCGGCGGCGAGGAACATCTCCTCGCTGATGCGGCTGGCGCCGCAGGCCACGGCGCCGAGCCCGACGCCGGGGAAAATATAGACGTTGGTGCCCTGACCGGGGCGGAAGGTCTTGTCGCCCCATTGCACGGGCGGAAACGGGCTGCCGCTGGCATAGATGCAGCGGCCTCCGCTCCAGGCATAGGCCTGCTCGGCGGTGCATTCGGCGCGTGAGGTCGGGTTCGACAGCGCGAAGATCGCCGGGCGCGCGCAGCATGCCGCCATGGCGCGCACCGCCGCCTCCGTAAAGGTGCCGGGCACGCCCGTGGCGCCGATCAGGGCTTGCGGGCGAATATCCTCGATGGCACCGACGAAATCAGCCGGCGCGTGGCTATGGGCATAGGGCAGGTTGTGAGGCGCGAGATCGTTGCGGTCCGCCGTCAGCAAGCCATGTTCGTCGACGAACCACAGGCGATGCCGCGCCTCTTCGTTGCTCAGGCCCTTGGCCTCCAGGGCCAGCACCATGAGATCGGCAATGCCGGTGGCGGCCGAGCCGGCACCGAGGAACATGACCGTTTGCTCGGCAAAGGACTGGCCCGACAAGGCACCGCTGGCCAGCACCCCGGCCAGCGCCACGGCGGCGGTGCCCTGGATGTCGTCGTTGAAGCAGGGTACGCGGTCGCGATAAGCGTGCAGCAGGCGGTAGGCGTTGGGGGTGAGGAAATCCTCGAACTGGATCATGGCGTGGGGGAAGCGGTCGCGCGCCGCCAGCACGAACTCCTCGACCAGCGCGTCATAGGGCTCGCCGCCGAGGCGTGGCGCATTGACGCCGAGATAGAGCGGGTCGTTCCTGAGCTCTTCATTGCCGGTGCCGACATCGAGCATGACCGGCAGGCATTGCTGGGGCTGAATGCCGGCGCAGGCGACATAGAGCGCGAGCTTGCCGATGGGGATGCCCATGCCGTTGGCGCCGAGATCGCCCAAGCCGAGGATGCGCTCGCCGTCGGTAACCACGATGACGCGCACATCGTCCTCGGGCCAGTTGTCCAGGTTCTCGCGGATGTGGCCTTTGTCCCGGGGCGTGACGTAGAAGCCGCGGGTCTGGCGGAAGATGGCCGCGAACTGGCTGCAGGCCTCGCCCACCGTCGGCGTGTAGACCAGTGGCAGCAGCTCCTCGGTATGATCGACCAGGGCGCGGTAGAACAGGCGCTCGTTGCGGCCCTGCAAGCCCGTGAGCTGGATATAGCGCTCGATGTCCGAGGGCTTGCGGCGCAGGTTGGTCATCACGCGGTCGAGCTGCACCGGTTGCGGCAGCACCGCCGCGGGCAGCAGGCCACGCAACTGGAGCCGGTCCCGCTCCGCCTCGCTGAAGCCGGTCGATTTGTTGAGCCCGGCGTCATTCAGGACATCGACACCGCGTAAGTCGTCTTTTCGAGCCATGGTCTCCTCCAAGCTCCAGAGCCTAGTCGCTTTTGCCGGCTTGCCAAGGCGGAATGCGCCTGGAAGGATGGCGCCATGAACAGTTTCGAGAGCTACGTTAAGCGCGCGCTCGCCAATTGCGGCTCGGCAGAGGCCTTGGCCGCCAAGCTGCCCGAGATCAAGTCGGTGCGGGCGTTGCGTGCGCTGAAGGACGACCGCTACCTCTCGCGCATGAGCCAGCGGGTCTTCTCGGCCGGCCTCAAGCACGACATGGTGGCGAAGAAATGGCCTGCCTTCGAAGAGGCTTTTCTCGCATTCGAGCCGGCCCGCGTCGCCAACATGCCCGAGGAAGACGTCGAAGCGCTGATGCGGGACCGCCGCCTGATTCGCCATTGGCCGAAGATCAGGAGCGTGCCGGCCAATGCGCGGGCCATGCTCGAGGTGGCGGCGGAAGCGGGCTCTTTCGGCAAATGGCTCACGGCCTGGCCGGACGACGACACGGTGGGTCTGTGGGCGGCCATCGCCAAGCGCTTCACCCAGATGGGCGGGGCATCCACGCCCTATTTCCTGCGCTGGGTCGGCAAGGACACTTTCATGATCACGCCCGACGTCACCAACGCCCTGATCGAGGCAGGCGTGGTCACGCGCAAGCCGACGGCGAAGAAAGAGCTGGCGGCGGTGCAGCAGGCCTTCAACGCCTGGGCAGTTGAGTCAGGCCGGCCGCTGAGCGAGATCAGTCGCACGCTCGCGTTGGCGATGGGGTAGGCCATTCGCGAGCGTGAAGCGTGCTTCTTGTTCTTCTTTTGTTCTATTGTTATGATTTGGGCGGTGTGGCAGCATCTAGTGTGTATTTGAGTATCAGGCCCAAGATGTTGGGGGAATGGCATGCGGAACGACACAGCAGAGCAGTTTGGGCTTGAATTAACGGAATCGCCGCCGGTGGTCGAGGCCGAAACCGAGAGGCGCCCGTCACTGGCTGATGCTCATATGGAATGCGAGGACAATAAGCGATTCATGGCCGCACTACAGGATGGGTGCATGCAGCTTATCGTCACGTCGCCCCCCTATAATATTGGTAAGAGCTACGAACGCCGCGTAGAACTGGATGACTATGTGTCGCGGCAGGCGGACACGATTGACGAATGTGTGCGGCTCTTGGCCGATGGCGGCTCTATTTGTTGGCAGGTCGGTAATCATGTCGCCAACGGCGAAGTCTTTCCTCTCGATATATTGCTGTACGATGTTTTCAAGGCGCGTGGACTGAAGCTGCGGAACCGCATCGTCTGGCATTTCGAGCACGGACTGCATTGCTCCAAACGCCTGTCGGGACGCCACGAGACGATTCTGTGGTTTACCAAAGGGGACGGTTACGATTTCGACGTTGACCCGATCCGCGTTCCAGCAAAATATCCAGGAAAGAAGCACTTCAAGGGGCCGCGCAAGGGTCAGTTATCGGGTAATCCGCGAGGCAAGAATCCTGGCGATGTCTGGATTTTTCCGAATGTGAAGAGCAATCATGTGGAAAAGACTACGCATCCGTGCCAATTTCCGGCCGAGTTGGTTGAGCGTTTGGTGCTGTCATTGACCAAATCTGGTGATTGGGTGTTGGATACCTACATGGGCGTTGGCACCAGCGTCGTCGCTGCTTTGAAGCACGGTCGAGTCGGATTTGGGTGTGACACCGTACAAGAATACGTGGACGTAGCACTAGGTCGAATCGAGGAGCTGCGCGCTGGCACTCTTCGGACCAGACCGATGGATCGACCCGTATACGACCCAAACAAGCCCTATGGTGGGCAGCGGCGAGGATCGCTGCAACCTATTCGCATCTGAACGGTTTAGAGTACCTTTTAGTCCACAAGCCCGCGCTTTGGGAAGAAGTTCAGGCGACTGTTGCCGCGGTAGATGCTGAAAGTTGTCGCACAAAGATTTCGCGTGAGAAACGCATGCGAGGCAAGCGCTTATATTCACCAAAAGACATGAACAAGGAAATGGCCGCTCGTTTTGAGCTTATGGATTGGCACGAGCGCAGGACGGCTTATTGGGTCACAGACGACGCGGCTCTGATCCGGAAGACCATGCCAATGACAATCGAAAACCAGAAGGCGGAGATCGAAGCTGCCGGCCACGAAGCGATATATTCCTACAACCAAACAGATTTCGTGAAGGACCGCGTGGCGATTGAAATCCAGTTTGGCAAATATGCGTTCGTTGCGTTCGACCTTTTTGTCAAGCACATGGCATTTTACGTAGGTGATATGATCGATGTTGGTATAGAGGTCTTACCGATGAAAGAGCTTCAGGCAGATATGTCATCGGGGGTAGCGTACTACGAAGGCGAACTTTACAACTTGATTCGGGAGGGCCGAGGCGTTCCAGCAGTACCACTGGTGTTGGTGGGGCTAGCCCCTTAGCTCTCACCGTGGCACGGCCCTCTTTCTGCGCTTATTCGCCTTAATATCAGTTGTGATTTTGTCATGAAGGAATGTGGAGCAGGACCATGCAGTCACGGGCCGCGGTAGCGCACAAGGCGGGGGCGCCGTTGAGTATCGAGACGGTCGAGGTCGAGGGGCCGCGCGCGGGCGAGTGCGTGGTCGAGATCAAGGCCACGGGTGTCTGTCACACGGACGAGTTCACGCTCTCGGGCAAGGACCCGGAAGGGGCCTTCCCGGCCATTCTCGGCCATGAAGGCGCCGGCGTGGTGGTCGATGTCGGGCCCGGCGTGCAGTCGCTCAAGAAGGGCGATCACGTCATCCCGCTCTACACGCCCGAATGCCGCCAATGCGAATATTGCACCTCCGGCAAGACCAATCTCTGCCAGGCGATCCGCGAGACCCAAGGCCGGGGCGTCATGCCAGACGGCTCCAGCCGCTTCTCCCTCGGCGACGAAAAGGTGCTGCACTATATGGGCACCTCGACCTTCTCCAACTTCACCGTG
>CAZVDW010000277.1:0-4735 GCA_964625645.1 uncultured Rhodospirillaceae bacterium | reverse complement strand
GACACGATGCTCCAGCTCGTCTCGTGCCTTGACCAGAGCACGGTTGGCGCGTTGGCCGAGCGACATGGTGAAGATGGTGCTGCCAATCGAAAGCAGAAGCGTGATGCCGAGGACCCCAATGGCGGTAAGACGAACCGTATGATAGGTCTCGAGCGCCTCGGCAACGTCGATCTCGCTGGCGATGCCAAAACCGAGATCGCTTTCCCACAACCAAGCGCCAAACACCGGGACACCCAGGTAGTCACGGTATCCATCGACATCCGAAGTGATGGCGTAATATAGGATCCCGCCTTGCTTATGGCCCTGCCCGGCATCGGCGCGTTGGATCGCATCCGTCGCCATGCGCGTCAACGGCTGTTGCGACCGTGGCGTCGTGGAGCGGAATCCCTCAACCATGTTGCCGCCAGGATCGCGAATTTCGATGGTGTCTAGAGCCACTTCGCCCGGTTGGAGGAGCTCAATGTCATTGAGATGATCATCAAACCGGCTGGCCGACAGAAGTCGGCCGTTCCGACTGAATGCATAAGTTTCACCGGTTTCGCCAACCCGGGAGAGCCGCATAAGCTTGGAGAATTCGTCGGCACGATCAATCCCGAACAATGCCGCGGCGATCACTGCGCCGTCGGCGTTGCGGATCGGGGCGGCGAAATACATAGTCGGTGGCCCGCCCACGCCGTCACGGATCTCGCTGGACAGCGGCGACACGAAGGCGAGCTCGCCGGCAAAGACGCGCCGCATCAGGCTGGGGTTTTGCTGCATAACCGCATTCGGCCGTCCCAAACCTTGTGCCAGATCGGAGGCGACATTGAAGCCGTCGGCATCGGTCACGAAGAACGCGAAATGTCCGATAAAATCTCGCTGCCGGTCGAAATATTGCCGTGCCTCGATTTGTGCATCGGCACGAGACAACTTTGCGGGATCGACCGGAATGTCCAATAGCCGTTGCGTGACGTCGGCGAGTTCCGGATCCCGGCCGAGCTGGCCGAGAAAGCTTTTCTGCCGTTCGACCCAGGTGTCGATCCGTAGCGCGGTCGAAGCCAGAATAGTTTCCAGATTGTTGCGCGTGTCGGTCAGGACATCTTGCTTTGTCCGCTCCAACGACAGCCACCCGACCATGGTCACAATCGCCACATAGATGCTCAGCACTACGAACACCAGCACCCGAAAACGCCGCGAACCGAATACCAGTGCGATGGATTCGCCGCCGCTGGCGCGCGACAGGACTTGGTAGCCAATCACCAAGACAGCGAGAACTGAGACAGCCAGCCCAAGAGCCCACCAATAAAGATTTCTCCTCGCTTCGACCGCCACCTGCGTCGGCACCTTCAATGGGATCCAGCGGTTATGAATGGCCGCGGTCTCACCGGGTGTAATCGACGTCAGACCCTTGTTCAGGACGGTCACCAATTCGGGCCAGTCGGATCGCACGCCGAACCCGAGGCTCATCGGCGGCAACCCGACATGACCAGCGATCTTCAGATTCACCAGGCCATGCTCAGAGATCAGGCCACCGGCGACCGCGAGGGTTTCAACCATCGCATCGAGTTGGCCGTCGGCCACCATGCGCAAACCCGCAATCGATGAATCGACCTGATGGAAAACGAAGTCGGGGTATGCCGATTTCGCCGTTTCGATGACGGCGTAATCGCTGACCGTACCGACTTCCTTGCCCTGCAGCTCCGAAAGGCCGGCCACCGCCGGGAAGCTCTGTTGAGCGACAACCACCCACGGGGCCGAGACGACGCGTTCGGTATAATTCAGATAGGTTTGGCGATCAGGCGTCGGTTGGGACAACGATACGATGTCGAGTTCGCGTCGTTTGGCAGCGTCCAGCACTTGGGACCAACTCGGCACTGGAACCAGCTCGAACGAAACGCCGAGTCGTTTGCCAAGCAGTTGCAGATATTCAGCGGCCATACCGCGATGCAAACCATCGTTGCCAACGAAATCGTAAGGCGGCCAAGCGGGATCGGCGCCGAGGCGGATCACCGGGTGTTGATCGAGCCATGCGACCTCCACGTCCGTCAACGACGCCAGTCTTTCTACCGCTGCCTCCGATCCGACGTTCAACCAACGGTCCTGTAATGACCGCCACTCGTCGCGTGTGATGTTGTCCAGGCCGTTCTGCAGAACATCCCGCAATATGGCCTGCTCCTTGGCGACCGCCATGTGCAGCTGCGACTCTTGCACGTCTTTGAGGCCCGCATGGCCGGCGACGCGGAGATTCGGGATTACGTTCTTCTGGAGCACATAGGAGATGACGCCCCGCGTGCCGATAAAGGCATCGGCGCGGCCCAGCGAGACCGCCTGCAGGCCTTCTTTGGCGTCGCTAACAGGCAGCTGCCCGATGGTGGCGTGGCGCTCGCTCAGGGCCTGGGTGGTGGCATAGCCTTCAATGACGGCGATGGTCCGCCCCGTAAGCTGTTCGACGCTTGACGTCTCGACATCGTCCTCCGCCACCACCAGGATCGATGGGTTGGTCGTATACTCCTCGGTGAAGGCAATGAACTCGCGGCGCTCCGGGGAGGCAAAAATCGCCGGCAGGACGTCAATCTCGCCGCGCTTGAACATCTCAAGCAATTCAGCCCAGGTGAAGCCGTTAACGAGCTCGATTTCCAGCCCGACCTTCGCCGCGACGAGCCTTATCACGTCAATGGAAAAGCCCATCGGTTCGCCGTCCTCGGCGAAATCGAATGGCGGCCAGTCGAGTTCGTTAGCGACGATGAGGCTTGGATGGGCATCTATCCAAGCCCGTTGTTCGTCAGTCAGGGGAACGGATTGGGCCCCAGCCTTCGCTGTTACGAACACACACAATAACAGTGCCGCGACGACACCGAACAGGCTACGGATCGGCGAAGGCATTGAACCCCACATATGTTCCCTCGATGAACCGTCGATCACGGCTGCCCACTCCCAAACGACGCCACGTCGCTATGCGGAGACGGTACGCCCAACCTGCAGTCGGCTCAACATGCGGTATTTTGGTCCGATCCATCCCCAGCCAATCCGACGGTCCTTACGAGCCAGCGCGATGGGTCTCCTACCTCCCCAGCCGCCCAGCACGCCCGGAGCGGGAGTATAGCGGAGCTGTCGGCCTCATGACCGGCGTACAGGCGAGAACGGCGTCGCAGGAGCTTCCGGGACGACGGCATCCCCGAATCGCCCCCTCGTGGCCCTGGAAAGGGATCGCCGCAAACAAATCCTGTCGATTGGCGAGCGGCATCGCCACCGCACAGACCGCGCTCCGTATCAGCATGGCCGTTCCCCCATGGTGCCATACATGGTGCAGCAACCTGAGCTATGGAACTCATTGAAGGCGGTCGGTCTCGGGCTCAGGACAACCAACTCAAGAAAACATCGATTGCGCCGATGGCTTTCAGGATGAGCCCGGAAATGCTCTAGGTGACGACGAGGGGCTCGCCGACACCGAGCTCGTTGCACGCGGTAGCGCAGATTTCGCCGTGGCTGGCGCCGGCCAGCGTGGCCGCGACGACGCGGCCGTGGATATTGTCGCCCGAGCGCGAGCAGGCGCGCGCGAGATCGTCGAGAGCGGTTCGCACCGCAGCCTGGTCGCGGGTCGTCTTGAAGGCGTCGAGGCGCGCCAGATAGGCGTCGATCCGTGCCGGGTCGGGCCGTGCCTGGGGCGGCGGTCGCTCGCCGGGATCGTCGGCCAGTCGATGGACGCTGACGCCGACCTGCTTCTCTTCGCCGCGCTCCAGGCGCTCCTGGGCGCGGCGCGCGGAATCGCCGATCATGCGTTGCGCCAGACCGCTCTCGACGGCCCGGTACATGCCGCCCGCGGCTTCGATCCTGACCATCACCGTCTCGATCTCCGCCTCCATCTCGTCGGTCAGGCGCTCGACGTAGAACGAGCCGCCGAGGGGGTCGATGACGTCGTCGAGATGGGCCTCGTGCTGCAGGATGGTCTGCGTGGCGACCGCGACCTGGGCGGCCGGCGCCGTCGGCGTGCCGAGCGCCTCGTCATAGCTGTCGGTGTGCAGCGATTGCAGCCCGCCGAATATGCCGGCCATGGCCTGGACGGCGACGCGGGCGATATTGTTGAGCGGTTGCTGGCGGGTCAGGTCGACGCCCGAGGTCTGGGCATGAAAGCGAAAGCGTTGCGCTCGAGGATCGCGGGCGCCGAAGCGCTCGCGGGTCAGCCGGTTCCAGATCCGTCTACCCGCGCGAAACTTTGCCACTTCCTCGAAAAACGAGATCGAAATGTCGAAGAAGAAGCTGAAGCGCGGCAGAACCGCGTCGGGCTCGTGGCCGCGGGCGATCAGGTCGTCGGCATATTGGATTGCCGTGCTCAGGGTCAAACCCATGGCCTCGGCGGGTGTCGCGCCGGCCTGCTGAATGTGCTGGCCGACCACCGACAGCGCGTTCCAGCGCGGCGCCTCGCGCTGCATCCATTCGATGTGGTCGAGCAGCAGCCGCCGTTGCCCGGGCAGGGATACGCGAAAGAACATGTGCAGCGCCGCGCAGTGCGACAGGTAGTCCGACTGGTTGGTGGTGCCGGCCAGCGCGTGCCAGGGGATGCCGCGATCGCGGGCGACCTTGAACAGCATCGCGGACAGCGTATAGGGCGCGGTATCGCCGAGGCTGACCGACTGGGCAGCGATGGCCAGCCCGTCCAGGCAGATCGCTAGGTCCTCGCTGGTCGAGATGACGGTGCCGCAGGTGCCGAGCAGGGCGCGCGGCACCTGGTCGGCGTCGAGGCCGCGCATGTGACTGT
>CAZVDW010000276.1:0-2840 GCA_964625645.1 uncultured Rhodospirillaceae bacterium | reverse complement strand
ATGGTCAGCGCACCTTCCGGCTCAAGACGCTCGCGCCAGAACGGCGCGGTCGCCGCGGCATGGCGGATCAGCGCCGCGGCCTGCGCGAGTTGTTGCTCGCGAAGCACAGCGGCGGGCCACCATTGCGAGGCGTCGAGCTGTTCCTGCAGGGTCGTCACGCGGCCTGCGAGAAAGTGGCGGTCAGGCTCTTCAAGCCATGCATGGCGACCGAGTCGTCCCACCGAGTTCCGCCTTCGACCGGCTGCCAGTCGGGAAAGCGGTCCAAGAGCTGTTGCAGCAGCAAATGACTTTCCAGGCGCCCCAGGCGGTCGCCGAGACAGTAATGCGGGCCGAAGCCGAAGCTCGCCAGCATCTGGCTCTCGCGGTCGAGATCGAAGGTGCCGGCATCGGCGAAGCGCGCGGGATCGCGATTGGCGGCGGCGAGCACGGCCGTCACCATGCTGCCCGCGGGGATCACACCGGCCTCGACAGGGATATCGGCGGTCGCCCAACGGCTGGTGATTTGCACCGGCGGCTCGAGACGCAGCGCCTCGTCCACCGCCGCGCCCACTAGCGCCGGTTCGCGGCGCAAGCGCGCCAGCACCTCCGGGCGCTCCAGAAGCAGGCTGACCATGTTGCCCATCAGCCGCGCCGTCGTCTCGTGCCCGGCCCAAGCCAGAAACGCGACATTGGCGATCGCGTCCTCACGGCTCAGCGCGCCCTCCGATACAGCCTTCGCCATGGCGCCCATCAGCGTGTCCGCGCCGCGGTTTCGCTCCAGGGCGTCTTCGAAATAGACCAGCATTTCCGTATCGAAAGTGTCCGGCGCGGCGCTCTCCAGCAGCAGCAGCGGCGTCATACGCTCGGACCAGTCGCGCAAGCGCGGCCAGTCGTCCGCCGGCAGGCCGGCCAGGTCGCAAAGAACCAGGAGCGGCAGCGGGCCGGTGATCTCCGCCACCACATCGATGGTGCCGGGCAGCTTGGCCAGCCGGCGATCGATCCAATGGCGGATACGCGCCTCCAGCGCCCGCAGGCGCTGCGGCGAAAAAGCGGGCTGCAACAGGCTGCGCAGCGCCTCATGCTCGGGCGGGTCGCGAAATACCACCCAGTTGAGCACGAAGCCCGCCGTGCCTGTGGTCGGCATGGTGGCGCCGGGGGGGCGTCGGCGGGCCGCTTCGTGGGTCAGCATCGCCTTCACGTCGGCATAATCCAACAGGAATATCCGCTCCATGCTGCGCCCGTCACCGAGATTGACGGTCCGCCTGTGCATGGGCGTGGTGGCACGGCAGCGTTCGAAATAGGCATAGCGGTCGCCGCGCAGCGCCGGATGGTCGAGCCGGAATTCGTCCAAAGCAAGCATGGATCGCCTCCCAATAAAGGATGTACATTGTGGCGGATTTCGCCCGACAATAACAGCATGCGCCAAGGCGTTCTTGATCTGGGCGCGGCGCGCAGCAGTCTGTATATTGAGTTTGGGTCACTGGGGGAGTCACAACGCCGATGGCAAATGCAGCCGGCGAACCTGTTGTTTTGGTCGCAGCGCCGTTCCTGTCGCTGCAAAGGCCCGCGCTCGGCCTCAGCCTGCTCAAGGCGGCGCTGGCCGAACGCGGCATTGCGGCGCGATGCGAATACCTCAACCTGTCCTTCGCAGAGGTCATCGCGCCCGAGCTGAGCCAGAAGATCGCCCAGACCATGCCGTCGCAACACCTGATCGGCGATTGGGTCTTCGCCCATTTGATCCGCGGCGCCGGCGCCGAACGTGACCTGGCCGACGGCGAGGACTGGGTTCGCGAGAAACTGAAGCCGGATGTCGCGGCACAGGTGATTGCGGCGCGGACCCAAGCGGGCAGCTTCGTCGCCGACGCCGCGCATACCATCGTCGCAAGCAAGCCCAGGGTCGTCGGCTTTTCGACATCCTTCCAGCAGAACTGTGCCTCTTTCGCCCTGGCTGCCCGCATCAAGGCGCTCGACCCGGGCATTCTCATCTGTTTCGGCGGCGCCAATTGCGAAGGCAGCATGGGCCAGCAGATGCTGCGCTCGTTCGCGCAGGTCGATGTCGCCTTCTCGGGCGAGGCGGACAAGACCTTCCCGGATTTCGTCGAACACTACCTTGGCGCGGCCCCGCCGGAAGACTTTCCGCGCTTCATATCGGGTGCGCCCATCCAAGACATGGACGCGCTGCCCCTGCCCGATTTCGAAGACTATTTCGCGCGCGCCGCGGCGGTCTCGTTCGCCGACCGCATCGTGCCTGCCATCGCTTTCGAGAGCAGCCGCGGCTGCTGGTGGGGCGCCAAGCATCACTGCACGTTTTGTGGCCTCAACGGCGACGGCATGGGCTTCCGCGCCAAGTCGACCGAGCGCGTCATCGAGGAAATTCGCACCCTACACGCCAAGTGGAATGTGCCGCGGCTCATTGCCACCGACACCATCATTCACATGCCGCATATCAGCGACCTGTTCCGCCGCCATGCCGACGAGCTGGCCGATTTTCGCATCCTTTACGAGATCAAGTCGAATGCCAGCGAGGCCCAATTGCGCACCCTGGCCGAGGCCGGCGTGACCTATGTCCAGCCCGGCATCGAGAGCCTCGACGACGACATCCTGCGCCTCATGCGCAAGGGCGTCACCGGCATGCAGAACATCTGCCTGCTGCGCAACTGCAACGAAATCGGCACCCGCGTCTTTTGGAACATGCTGTGCGGCTTTCCCGGCGAGGACAGCGAGACCTACGACGAGATGGCAGAGCTCATCGGGCTGATCCAGCACCTGGAGCCGCCGCACGGCCCGTCGAAAATCCGCATCGACCGCTTCAGCCCGTTTCAGGAGACCCCGCAAGAGCTCGGGTTCGACAATGTGCGGCC
>CAZVDW010000275.1:0-4739 GCA_964625645.1 uncultured Rhodospirillaceae bacterium | reverse complement strand
CAACGGCAGCCGCCGAAGTCGAGGCTCTTCTCGTTGCAGCCACGGCAGGGCTCCTTCATCCAGTCGTCCCCGCGGAACTTGTTGAACTGCGGCGACTCCTGCCAGATCCAGGCGAGGTCGTGATCGCGCACATTGGGAAAGTCGATGCTCTTGATCACGCGCGCTTCCTGGCAGGGCATGGCGCCGCCGTCGGGCGCGATGGTAAGATGGATGGCGCCCCAGCCGTTCATGCAGGCCTTGGGCTTGCCGGCGCGCTCGGCGCCCATCTCGACCGAATAATAGTCGTTGATGACGAAGTAGATCGTCATTTCGCCAGCCAGCCGCTCGCGCGCTTCCATGACCTGGGCCTCGGCGCGCTTGAGCTGGTCGAGGGTGGGCAGCAGCTGGTCGCGGTTGAGCAGTGCCCAGTTGTAGTACTGGACCTGGACATACTCCATGTAATCGACGCCCAAATCCTCTGCCATGGCCAGAATTTGTGGCGTTTGGTCCATGCTGTCGCGGGTCACCGGCACGTTGAGCACGATGGGGAAGCCGAGCGCCTTCATCTCGCGGGTGATGGCGATCTTGTGGTCGAGCGCGTCGGCGCCGACCAGATCCGCGAAGACCTTGTGGTCGCTGCCCTGGATGCTGACCTGAATCTGGTGCAGCCCGGCCTCTTTCAACGCTTCCAGGCGGGAGCGGTTGAGGTGCAGGCCGCTGGTGATGAGATTGGTGTAGTAGCCGAGGCCGTGGGCTTCGGCGACGATCTCCTCGAGGTCGTCGCGCACGGCGGGCTCACCGCCGGTCAGGCCAAGCTGCAGCGCGCCGAGCTCGCGCGCCTCGCGCAGCACCCGCTTCCATTCCTCGGTGCTGAGCTCAAGCTCCTTGTAGCGGTCGAAATCAAGCGGGTTGTTACACCAGACACATTTTAGGGGACAACGGTAGGTCAGTTCGCAACAGAGCCACATGGGGTTCTGTTGGCCGTCGAGGGAAACCTCACTTGCGTCTGATCCAGCCTTTGGCATGGGACATCTCCAAGAACTTGAACACGCCATCGGCTACATCGCCGTCGACATAATCCTGCTGCAAATCGTCTATCAACTCGCCAACCGACAGGCCCTTGGAGACGCGCTCCAGGATCGCGCCCGCGGTTTGGTTGAGCTTCACCACCCCTTCCGGGTACAGCAGGATGTGTGAGTCCTGCGACTCCTCCCAACGGAACATGAAGAGCGGATTAATCTCCACATGGTCCTGTCGCGACAACTCCGCCGCATCGGGCATGTCCGGCCTCCTGACGGTGAACTTGAAAGAGGGGCCACGCGGCCCCTCTTCCGGTCTTGATCTAGGTCCTAGCGGACGTAGACGTACGCGGTGACTTCAAAGCCAAGGCGCAGATCGCAATATGCGGGATCAACCCATTTCATAGGAACTTCCTCCATGTTTACAGCCATCGAACGAGCGCGGTCTCAATCGTATCGAAAGTGGGCCATGTGGAAGCCCCTTAGCGCCGTCCGAGAAACTGATGAACCCTAGTCTTGCCGCCCTCGGCGTTGCAATGGATACTAACTATTGGTGGTTTCAATGTTTTGAATCATTTGAATGTAAAAGAAGCGAAAGGCGATAGGGAACGTGTCGGTCAGCGCAGGAATATTGCTGTTGGGAGTGGCTGCGGGGCTGGGCCTCCGGCTTTGGCTGGGCCTGCGCAATATCGCGCATCTGCGCGGTCACGACCCTGACGCCTTGGCCACACGCCAAACCGTGGCGCGCGAGCACCTGCGTTGTTTCGCGGTGGCCTTGACCGCTGTTTGGGCGCTCGCCATGACGATCGGCGGCGGTCTGGCGGCCATCGACGGGCTGGTGCCACAGTTCGCCGTGGCGCTGATTGCCGTTGGCACGTTCGCTGCGGTTCGCTTGGCGACAGGGTTGTGGCGGCGTCTCGTCATCGATGTCCGCTTCGGTCTGGCGCCGGCGGGTCTGGCTGCGGCGCTGGGCGAGAGTGTGCGGCGAAGCTGGCCCATGGCCGCGATGTTCGTCGGAGCCACTTTCGTCGTCCTCTGGCTGATGGCGGGCCTTGGGCCGCTTTGGTGGCTGGCGGCCTGGGCGCTTTGGACCGTCACCTCGATTGCGCGCACCCTGTTGCCGTCCCGCCGGGCCGGGCCGTCGCACAGACTTGAGCCGGGTGCGTTGCGCAACAGGTTGGAGGCGCTGGCCGCGCGCAGCGGCACCCGGCTTGCCGACATCCGGGTTGCCGAGGTGTCGCAGCAGACCAGCCGCGCCAATGGGTCGGTCGAGGGGCTGGGCGGGGCCAAGCGGGTGCTGCTGCACGATACCCTGCTGGCGGCGCTCGATGAGGCCGAAGTCGAGGCGGTGGTGGCGCACGAGCTCGGACATGCGCGCTTGCGCCACGAGGAAATCTGGCTGGCGGCGCTTTCCCTCGCGCGCCTGCTGGGTCTCGGCCTGTTCGCCTGGGTGGCGCGCACGCCCGAGATCGCCGCCGGGCTGGGTGTTGGCGATGGCTCGGCGGGCGCGGAGCTGGCGCTGATCGGCTGTCTTTTCGTTGCCGCGGGGCCGCTGGCAAGCCCGTTGCGGGCGCTGTTCATCCGGCGCCTGGAGCAGGCCGCTGACGCCTTCGCCGCGCAGCATGCCGATCCGCGCGCGCTCGGTCGCGCGTTGGTCGTGCTCGATCGCGTCAATGCCGCCGCGCCAAACCCGGATCCGCTCTATGCGGCGCTTGTGCAGGGCCACCCGCCGACCGCCGAGCGCCTGCGCTTTCTAAATGCCGTCGCTCTTGCGCCTGTGGACGTCGTTCCGGGCGAGGAAATCGGGGCGTAGGGCGAGGCCGTGGCCGGGGCCGTCGGGAGCGCCGAGGCGGCCATTCTGCAACGGCGGCAATTCCGTGACCATCTCCTCGTACCAGCCGTAATAGAAGGCGCGGGTAATCTCCTGCTCGGCGACGTTGCGGCAATGCATGGCCATATGGGCGCAGACCGCCAGCGCCACTGGGCCCGAGCAGTCGTGGAACGCCATGGGCAGGCGCCAGGCGTCGGCCAGGCTGGCCACGGCGCGGGCGACGCCGATGCCGCCGCCCCAGCCGATATCCATGATCGGCACCGACACCGCCTCGCCCTCGACCAGATCGCGGAAGGCGGCAAGGCCGCCCAAGGTCTCGCCGCCTGCCACCGGCGTTGCCGTGGTCGCCGAGAAGGCGGCCAGCGTGCCCATGTGGTCCATGCGCACGGGATCCTCGATCCAGTCGAGCTCGAAGGGCTTCAACGCCTCTGCGATACGCCGTGCCGCCGGCAGCTGCCAGAGGCCGTGCAGCTCGGCCTTGAGCGCCATGCGATCGCCGAGCGCCTTGCGCACCTTGGCGAAGGGTTCCAGCGCGGTCTCGATCTCGGCCGTCGAGATGGCCATGCCGCCATGGGCCTCGGCGGCAAAGTCGAAGGGCCAGATCTTCATGGCTGTTATGCCCATCTCCAACAGCTCGTGTGCCAGCTCGTCGGCGCGCGTCAGGAAGGCATCGATATCGTCGAAGCGCTTGCCGGAATTGCGCCCGAAGCTGGAGGGTCGGATGCCTGTGGTCTGGCGCACATAGTCGCTGCCGGCGCAGGTGTTGTAGACGGGGATGGAGTCGCGCACGGCACCGCCTAGCAACTCGGTCAGCGACTGCCCGGAGGCCTGGCCCCAAAGGTCCCAGAGCGCGATATCGAGGGCCGAATGGGCGCGCATCTCGGCGCCGCTGCCGGCGAAGCCGAGATAGAAAGCGAGCGCGTCCTGCGCGGCTTCCACTTGTGTCGGATCGCGGCCGATCAGCTTCTGCGCTGCCCAGTCATGGATATGCGTTTCCACCGCCCCGGGGCCGAAATGCACCTCGCCGAGGCCCACCAGGCCTTCGTCGGTATGCACCTGCAGCCACAGCATGTTGGCAAAGGAGTCGCAGCGAATCGTTTCAAGAGCGGTGATTTTCATGGCAGGTTGGTACAACAATCTCGGAAGGGGCCGCCATGAGAATCGATCGCGTCGAAACCACGCTCTATCGCATCGCGCTGGAGGCGCCGGTGCAGATGGCGGGCAAGCCCGTGCTCGCCGATTTCGACATGGTGGTGGTCGAGATCGGCAGCGCCGACGGCACCGCGGGCTGGGGCTACACGGTGCTCCATTCGGGCCACGGCCCGGCGGTGGCGGCACTCGCGGCCGGGCCCTTCAGCGAGCTGCTGGACGGCGAAGACCCGCGTCACATCGAAGCGCTGTGGCACAAGCTGTGGAAGGCTGCCTATTACTCCGGGCGCGGCGGCTCGACGGGCTTTGCTCTGGCGGCGGTGGATACGGCGCTATGGGACCTGCGCGCGAAAAGCCTCGGCGAGCCGCTCTGGCGCCTGCTCGGCGGCTTCAGCCCGACGGTGCCTGCCTATGCCGGCAATATCGATCTGCACCTGCCCCTGGAGGCCTTGCTCGACAACGCCTCCCGCACCCTCGAATCGGGGCATCGCGCGCTCAAGATGCGCCTCGGCAAGCCGACCCTGGCCGAGGACGTGGCACGGGTGACGGCGATGCGCGAGCGCGTCGGCCAGGACACGCCGCTGATGGTCGATGCCAATGAGAGCTTCCGCGTCGACCAGGCGCTGCGCGCCTGCCATGCCTTGCGCGACCTCGACCTCGGCTGGATCGAGGAGCCGATTACGCCCGACAATTTCGCCGGCCATGCCCATCTGCGCGCCGCCGGCGGCATACCCGTCGCGGCCGGCGAGAACCTGCACACC
>CAZVDW010000274.1:0-11553 GCA_964625645.1 uncultured Rhodospirillaceae bacterium | reverse complement strand
GAGCTTGGCCAGCTGCCGCAGGCCACCCGCCACAAGGTGGTCTGCGACAATGCCGCCCGGCTCTACGGCTTCGGTTACTGAACCGAGGAGTCGTCTTCCGGCACCTCGACGACGATGACACCGACCATGAGCGGGTGCACGCCGCAGACATAGGGAATCCCTATCTCCTCGTCGAAGCGATGGACCGAGCTGTTGTTGGGCATCAGCACGCCGGTGTTGAACTCGCGCTCCATGCCAATCGCCGAATGCTCGATATGGTGGATATTGGTGAAACGGACGCAGTCACCTGGCTCGAGGTAGATATCGCCGGGCACGAACTCGAAGGTGATATCGACCTGGTGAATGGCGTTGCAATCCACGGCCTGGGCGGCGGAAGCACTGGCAAAGATGGCCAACAGGGCCAAAAACGGCAGGCGGGCAGCATGTTTCAGAGTCATCGCAATATTGCCTTTCCTGGGGTGGAGACGCGAATCCGTACCGGTTGAGCCACAGCCGGCGATAACCTTCCTTAAAACCGATTAAGGTGCCGCTGGCAACACTTCGGCAATCACCGCCGTCATTTCGGCCACAGTGGCACCATGGTGGAACAGGCGCAGGCCACCGCCATCGGGGCCAATCAGGTAGGTGGCGGCGGTGTGATCGACAAAATAGGCGTCATCGTCTTCGCGCGGCTCGCCGCTCTCGTCGAACGGTGGCGGGTAGTAGCGCCTGTGCCGCACGCTGTAACGCTCCGACATCTCGGCGATCCGCGCCGGCGTGCCGGTCAGGCCGATAAAGCGGGGATGGAAGGCCGGCAGATAGGCCGCCAGCACTTCGGGCGTATCGCGCTCGGGATCGAGCGTGACGAAGATCGGCCGTATCGCCGCGCCGCGCTCGCCCAGCGCCTCCAGCGCGCCCGCCATGATGGCGAGATCGGTAGGGCAGATATCCGGACAATGGCTGTAGCCGAAAAAAACCAGCAGGAAAGAGCCCAGAAAATCCTCGTCGGTCACCGCCTTGCCGGTGTGGTCGGTCAGTGCGAACGGCGCCCGCTCCACGGCCTGCGCCGAGGCCAGCGAGAGCAGCAGAGCAAGGCAAAGCGACAACAAGGCTGAAGTCAGGCGCATTCGAGGGCTCCGGGCGGCGGGCATGACATAGCATGGCGAACCTCGTTGCGGCGCCGCGTGGAGTCAAGCCCCGGACACGGTTTTGGGGCTTTCGCGGCAGGTCGCGGCTGAAGTAGGGTGACTTTTTCCCTCGCCGGACGCTGCCATCGTAGCCATGCGCCTATCTTCTCTCACCGCCCTGCTGGTTCTTCTTTGGCTGCCGGCGGCACATGCCGATATGACCGAGCCCTTGGCGACCCGGCTCACGCCGGAGGTCGTGGAGGCGCTTTATCCCGAGGCCGACAGCCTCGGCCCGGTCGCGGGCACGCCGCCCATGGCAACCGTCTTTCGCGGCGGCGAAGCCCTGGGTTACCTCGTCTCGACCCATGAAATGGTCAATCCCGCAGGCTATGCGGGCTTGTCCTTCGACATCATCGTTGGGCTCGACGCCGACGGCATCCTCCGCGATCACCTGGTGCTCGAGGAGCACGAGCCGCTGATCGACGAGGGCATGGTCAGCATCGCCGAGCTCAACGGCTTTCTGGCCGGCAATCACGGCATCGACATCCGCACCCGCCACCGCCTGGTGCCAAGCCGCGCCGATGGCGTCTCGGGTGCCACCATCAGCGCCGTCGCCATGTCGAACGCGATCATGGATTCGGCCATCCTTGCGGGCTACCGCGCCGCCATCCTCGATGACAGCGGCACCGGATTGTCCCTCGACCGCTTTGCCTATGAGCCGAACGACTGGGCGGCGCTGATCGCAGACGGCTCGATCACCAGCCTGAGCTTAAGCCGCGGCGAGTTGCGCCCCATACTCGGCGACGTCGTGCCGCCTGGCGCTGACGACGAGACATTCCTCACCCTCTATACCGCGCTGGCCACGGCGCCCGGCATCGGCCGCAATCTGTTCGGCTCGCGCATCTTTCGCTCGGTGCTGAAGACCACCCAGGCCGGCGACCACCAACTGCTCGTGGCTACGGTCGGCCCGTACAAATGGATTCCGCGCAGCCCCTATCTGGTGGCCATTTTCGACCGCATACGTGTGCGCCAGGGCGAGACCGTGGTGCCGCTATTGCCTGAGAACTACTATCGCACGCGGGCGCTCAAGATCGACGGACATCCGCGCTTCACCTATGCCGCACGCTTCCATCTGCCCGCGGCGCTTGGCTTCGATGCCATCGCGCCCTGGTCGCTCGAGCTCGACCTGCGGGCCGAGGGCGAAGAGGCGGCGAGCGCAAGCTTCCTGCTGCCCTATCGCATTCCCCTGCGCCACGTGGTCGGCGAAAAATCGGCCTTGGAGGATGCGGGCTTCATAACGCCGACCTATGTCGCCTTCGGCCTCTGGCGGCAAAGCACCATGCAGCCATGGCAACACGCCTGGCTCGACAAGGCCGGCATTCTCGCCGGCATGCTGGCGCTCAGCTTGACCGTGAGCGCGATCATGCTGTTTCAGCGCCGCCTGGCACGGGCACGGCGCAGGCTGTATTGGCTGCGCCTGGCGGTGCTTGGCGTCACCCTGGTCTGGCTGGGCTGGCTGACCGGCACCCAGCTCACCATCATCACCGTGCTGACCTGGTTGCGCATGGCGTTTACCGGCCTCGATCTGGCGCCCATCCTGCTGGACCCGCCGATGGTGCTGCTGAGCGGCTTCGTGGTGATCACCGTGGTGCTCTGGGGGCGCGGCGTCTTTTGCGGCTGGCTGTGCCCGTTCGGCGCCCTGCAGGAGCTGCTCAACAAGGCCGCGCGCGGCCTCGGCCTGCGCCAGGTCACGGTTTCGGAAGGTTTGCAGAAGCGCCTGTGGGGCATCAAATACGTGCTCGCGATCGCGCTGCTCGCCGCTGCCGCGGTGTCCCTGCAGGCGGCCGACACAGGCGCCGAGGTGGAACCCTTCAAGACCGCCATCAGCCTGCATTTCCAGCGCGCCTGGCCCTTCGTCGCCTACGCCGTGGCGCTGTTGGCAATCGGACTGTTCGTCGAGCGCGCCTTTTGCCGCTATCTTTGCCCGCTCGGCGCGCTGCTGGCCCTGGCCGGGCGCGTGCAACTTCTCAACTGGCTCGATCGCCGCCCGCAATGCGGCGCGCCGTGCCAGCTCTGCACCGTCAGCTGTTCCATTGGCGCCATCGAGAAAAGCGGCGCCATCATCATGAGCGAGTGCCTGCAATGTCTCGACTGCCAGGCGGAATACCACGACGATCGCCGCTGCCCGCCGCTGGCCGCCCAGCGCAAGCAGCGCGAAGATCTCGCCATCGCCGCCGAATAGCCCTGGCGCTCGGCCTCGCCCTGGCGATACCGCCGGCGCTGGCGCAAGCGCCGTTGCAGGAGCGGCTGGCGCCCGAGCTGGTGGCCGAGCTGTTCCCCGCTGCCGACGGCATCGCCACGGTGGCGGGCGACCCGCCCGTGGCGACCGTGCTGGCGGACGGCGAGGTGGCGGGCTATCTGTTCTCGACCCTGGAGACCGTGCGCCCGGCCGGCTATGCCGGCAATCCGTTCGACATCGTTGTCGCGCTCGGCGCCGACGGCATCATCCGCAGCCACCACGTGCTGGCCCAGAAGGAGCCGTTGCTGCAGCGAGGCGTCATCGAGCCGCCCGGTTTCCGCGCCTTCTTGAGCCAGCTGCACGGCAGCGACGTGCGCACCACCCGCCGCTTCGTGCCGAGCTCGATCGACTCAGTGTCGGGCGCCACGGTGAGCGGTATCGCCATGGCCAATGCCATGCTCGATTCGGCGCTCCGCGTCGGCTTGATCGTCGGCCTGCGCGAGGCCGGCGACGACGGGCTGTCGCTCAATCGTTTCGATTTCCAGCCCTCGACCTGGCAGGACCTGGTGGACGACGGATCGGTTCGAGAGCTGCACGTCGATACCGGCGGCGGCAGCTTTGCCACGCTCTATGCGGCGCTGGCGACACAGCCCGCCGTGGGCCGCAATCTGTTCGGCGAGCGCGCCTACCGCACCATGCGCGAGGCCGCCGGCCCCGACGACCACCAGATCCTGGTGGCATCGCAGGGCACCATCGGCTGGATTCCCGAGAATCCCTGGCTGGTGCCGCAATTCGAGCGTCTGCGCCTGGTTCAGGGCGACAAGGTTCTGGTGTTGCGCCCGGAGAGCTTCTATCGCGCCTGGCGCCTGGCCGTGGCCGATCATCCGGCCTTCGACGAGGCCGGGCGCTTCCACATCGCCGCCGACAGCGGCTTCGAGCCGCTGGCGCCGTGGCGCTTGGAGCTGACCATGCCCGACGCGACCGTCGCTCTGCCCTACCGCATTCCGGCGCGGCATGTGCTGGGTGACGACGCGGCGCTGGAGGATGCCGGTTTCAAGACCCCCAACTATGTCGCCTTCGGGCTCTGGCGCGAAAGCACCCTGGCAGCCTGGCAGCGCGCCTGGCTCGCCAAGGGCGGGGTTCTCGCCGCTGTCGTCGCGCTGCTGCTGGCGGTGACCGGAGTGATGCTGTTGCAGCACCGCCTGACGCGCTCGCGCCGCGCCCATCAGCTGCTGCGGCTTGGCGTTCTCGGCTTCACTTTGGTGGGGTTGGGCTGGCTGGTCGGAGCCCAGCTCACCATTCTGACGGTGCTGAGCTGGCTACAGGTTGTCTTTGGCGGACTCGACTGGCGACCCTTGCTGATGGATGCGCCGCTGGTCCTGCTCAGCGTCTATGTCGTGGCCACCCTGATACTTTGGGGGCGCGGCGTGTTTTGTGGCTGGCTGTGCCCGTTCGGTGCCTTGCAGGAGCTTTCGAATCGCCTCGCGCGGCTGCTGCGCGTACCCCAGTTCGACATGTCCGAGCGCTCGCACACGCGCCTCTGGCTGGTCAAATATGGCGTGCTATTGGTGCTGCTGGCGACCGCCGTGGTCTCGCGCGAGGCGGCCAATACGGTGGCCGAGGTGGAGCCCTTCAAGACCGCCATCAGCCTGCAGTTCCAGCGCGCCTGGCCCTACGTCGCCTATGCCGGCACGTTGCTCGCGGTGGGTCTGGTCTACGAGCGCGCCTTCTGCCGCTTTCTCTGCCCGCTCGGCGCCCTGCTCGCCCTGGCCGGGCGCTGGCACATCTTCGACTGGCTCAAGCGCCGGCCCGAATGCGGCTCGCCCTGCCAGATCTGCAACACCTCGTGTCCGGTCGGCGCCATCCCCCTCAGCGGCAAGATCAACATGAGCGAATGCCTGCAATATCTCGACTGCCAGGTCGAATATTACGACGATCGCCGCTGCCCGCCCCTGGCGACGGAACGCAAGCAAAAAGAAGCGATGGCGGCGGAATGACGGATCATACCGAAATGGTCGCGCGCGCCCGGGCACTGACGGCGCTGCTGCGCGAGCGGGCGGAGGCCACCGAGCAACTGCGCCGCATGCCTGACGATATCGAGCAGGCGCTGCACGACAGCGGCCTGTTCCGCGTCATGCAGCCGGCCCGCGTCGGCGGCAACGAGCTTGGCATCGGCATTCTCGTCGACGCCGCCGCCGAGCTTGCCAAGGGCTGCGCTTCCAGCGCCTGGAATTTCGCCAACTATGCCAGCCATCACTGGATGCTCGGCATGTATGCGAAAGAGGCCCAGGACCGGGTCTGGGACGACGCACCCGACGCTCTCATCGCCTCGGGGCTGTCGCTCTCGGGAACCGCCGAGCACGTGGCCGGCGGCTACCGCCTGAGCGGCCGCTGGCCGTTCTCCAGTGGTGTCGACAACAGCCAGTGGAACATGCTCGGCGGCCGTGTCGAGGCCGACGGGCCGCGCCTTTTCCTGCTGCCGGCGAGCGACTACACCATCGTCGATACCTGGCAAGCGGCCGGGCTTTGCGGCACCGGCAGCAAGGACGTGACAGTGGACGACGCCTTCGTGCCGGAAGCCCTGGCGCTGCCCATGTCGGCCTTTCGCGGTGGGCCGACGCCGGGCGCGGCGGTCAATGCCGGGCCGCTCTACCGGCTGCCGCTGATGGCGCTCGCGCCCTATGTGCTGGGGGGCGTCGCGGTCGGTGTCGCGCTCGGCGCGGTCGAGAGCTTTGTTCAGGAAACGCGGCAGCGTGTCGGCCTCTATTTCGGCGGCAACATGGCTGAGCGCCAGGTCATTCAGCTCAAGCTCGCCGAGGCCGCGGCCAAGGCCGAGATGGCGCGCTTAAGCCTGCGCACGCGCTGTGCCGAGGCCATGGCCGAAGCCGAGGCCGGCATCCTGCCCGAGCTTGCGCGCAAGGTGGTCTATCGCCGCGACGGCGCCTTCGCCGTGCGCCTGGCGACCGAGGCCGTGACCACACTGTTCGGCGTCACCGGCGCCAGCGGCCTCTACCACAGCCACCCGATGCAGCGCGCCTTGCGCGACGCCCACGCCATCGCCAGCCACATCCACCTCAATTTCGACGTCGGCGGCACCATGTACGGCCGCGTCGCCCTCGGCCTCGACCTCGACGGCCCGCCGCTTTAGGGGAGAAGGGACCATGGCCAAAGAGCTTTTGTTCGGCATTCAGACCAATGGCATCAAGCATCGCCATGACGATGGGATGCCCGACATCGACACGCGCTTCCGCATGGTCAAGGAGGCGGGGGTGTTCGATTACGTCGACAAGACGCCGGCGCCCGACGAGGTCTCGCAGTTCCTCGCCGCGCGCGACAAATACGGTATCCCCGTGCGCGCCGGCGGCTGGTTCTATGCGCTGGGGCGCGACGAGGCCTTGTTCGAGCACAATCTCGGCGTCGCCCGCGAGCTTGGCTCCCTGGTCCACAACGTGCAGATACTCACCAATCACGCCGATGGCCACCCGGTCACCGACGAGGAGGTGGTGGACGCCTATCTGCGCTTCGCCGAGCTCGGCGAGGCCTACGGCGTCACGCCCTGCTTCGAGGTGCACGTCAATATGTGGTCCGAGGACTTCCGCCGCGTCACAAAAGTGGCGCGTGCGGTCGAGGCGCGCGGTATCACCTTCAACATGACCCTCGACCACAGCCACATCATCTTCAAGATCGACAATCCGGGCGAACAGGAGATCGGCGATATCCGCAGCGACGTCGAGGCCGGGCGCCTGGTGCTCGACCCGCGCCGGGACGGCGATATCTGCGGCGAGTGGATCGGCGCCGGCTGGGTGCGCCATTGCCACGCCCGCGCCGCCATCCCCAACAACCCGAAGAATATCGGCGGGGTCGATGACGACGGCAATCCGGGACGTGGCATTCAATATCCCTTCAAGCCGCCGCACGAGGGCGAATATCACGCACCCTGGGCCGAGGCGGCGCTGGAGCCGTGGAAGATGGTGATGCGGAACCTGATGCGCCACCACGCTGGCGATCCGCTGAGCAGACTCGGACAGATCTCGACTGAGTTCATCCCCAACCTCGACTATGGCGAGGGCTGCCAATACTCTCTTTTCGAGCAGGGCGTCGCCTGCACCGAATGGCTGCGCGCGACATGGCATGAAATCCGAGACAAAGCGGAGCAAGCATCATGAGCTTTTCCGGATATGAGACACTCGAGTTCGCCCGCGAGGGCCGCGTGCTGCGCGTGACGATCGACGGCAACGGGCCGATGAACCCGGTCGACGATGCTCTGCACGGCGAGCTGGCACGGGTCTTCGGCGAGATCCAGGCCGACCCCGAGAGCGACGTGGTGGTGCTGACCGGCGCCGGGCGCGCCTTTTGCGCCGGTGGCGACATGGCCTGGTTTCAGGCCATGATCGATGAGCCGGCAAAGTTTCTCGCCATCGTGCCGGACGCCAAGCGCATCATCTTCAGCCTGCTCGAGCTGGAAAAGCCCATCGTCTGCCGCCTCAACGGCGCGGCGGCCGGGCTCGGCGCCAGCGTCGCCCTGCTCTGCGACATCATTATTGCCGACGAAGGCGCCAAGATCGGCGACCCGCATGTCGCCATGGGGCTGGTCGCGGGGGACGGCGGCGCCGTCATCTGGCCGCAGCTTGCCGGCTATGCCCGGGCCAAGGAGATGCTCTTGACGGGCGAGATGATGAGTGCCGGCGATGCCGCCGCCTGGGGCCTGATAAACCACGCCGTGCCGGCGGCCGAGCTCGACGCCAAGACCGACGAGATCGTTGCCAAGCTTGTCAACGGCGCGACCTCGGCCATACGCTGGACCAAGACGGCGATGAACATACCGCTGCGCACTCTCGCCGCCAACATCACCGACGCGGCGATCGCCTATGAAGTCCTGTCGCAGGCCCACCCCGACCACCAGGAGGCCGTCGCCGCCTTCCGCGACAAGCGGCGGCCCGATTTCGGCAAGGGTTCAAACCCGCCATAACATAGCGCTACAGCTATGTTTCTACCATTCATATCGGCCGCGGCGCAGAAACACGCCGTGCTTGATCAGACGGCTGCGGATTCGGGCGGGCTCGGGTCCTCGCCTTCGCTGGGCTTGGCGCTGGCCGCTGCCCGGCCACGACCGCGCCGGCGACCGCCGCGCTCGCCCTTCGCTTCGCTTTTGCCTTCGCCCTTATCGTCGGCCTTGCCCTCGTTCGCCGGCGCCTCCGCGACAGCCTCGCCGGAAGCCTCGGCGGCGGGCGCTTCGGCTGCGCCTTCCGTCTCGGGCCTGTTGCCGTCGCGATTGTTATCGCGGCCACGCGCCTTGTTGGCATTGGCCTCGGCCTGCGCCGCCACATGGGCATTGATGATGCGCTGATAATGCTCGGCATGCTGAAGATAGCTTTCGGCCGCGACACGGTCGCCGGCGACCACGGCTTCGCGTGCCAGGATTTCGTAACGCTCCTGCAACTGGGCGGCGCTGCCCTTGATTTTCACATCCGGGCCGTTGCTTTCATAGCTCGAGGCGAGGCCATGCGAGCGCCGTCCGTTCGAACGGCCACGATGGCGTTTGGAATGGGAACCTTGTCTCATGCGCTCCAAATTTCACGTCATGTTAAAAGAGCTTGATCAGCACGCGGTTGCGTAAACCAGTTACACACGACCAAGCCCGTAAGACTTGATCAGCGTTTTCACCATGCAGGCTACTGAGTTCGCTTTACCGTTGACGGCACATCAGCCAAGTCAACGCTTACCGTTGCTTTAAGTAAGACTAGCGCGGTGGACCGAACTTTCCAAGTTATTTTCCATATGGGCTAGTCTTTCTCAAATCGCAGGCAACGCTCGATTCCGGCGAGGTCGCATCTGCGCTCCAGGCATTGCAGACCGGCCCGCGCCGCAAGTGCGATCACATCGTCCGCCTGGCCGGCACCAATCTCCAGCAGCGCCTGTCCACCTGGGTTGAGCAGCCGGGGCAGGCGCGGAATCAGGCCGCGGTACGCGTCGAGCCCGTCGCAACCACCGTCAAGCGCCGGGAGCGGCTCGAAATGCGCGACTTCCGGCTCGAGTCGGGGAATTTCGCCGCGCGCCACATAAGGCGGGTTGCTGACCACCAGATCGAAGCTGGCCGCCAGGCCGTCGCCCCAATCGCCGGCGACAAAGCGGGCGCGATCGGCGAGCCCCGTGCGCGCGGCATTGCGGGCCGCGACCTGCAGCGCCGCGACGCTGGCATCGACACCGACGCCCACCGCGCCCGCGAAACAGTCAAGCAGCGCCAACAACAGGCAACCGCTGCCGGTGCCGAGATCAAGCAGCGAGCGCGGGGGCGAATCGCCAGCCGTGGCGAGCGCCGCCTCGATGACGGTTTCGCTATCGGGGCGCGGGATCAGGGTGTCGGGCGTGACCTCCAGGTCGAGGCTCCAAAACTCACGGCTGCCGATGAGGCGTGCTATCGGCTCGCGCGCGGCGCGGCGGCGCACCAGCGCCGCGTAGCGCTCGTGTTGCGGCTCCGCGACCGCGTGTCGCGGATTGGCGAACAAGCGCTCGTCGGCGAGCCCGGTGGCGTGGCCCAGCAGCAGGCGCGCCTCGCGCCGGGCATCGCCATGCGGCAGATGCGATAGCGCGGCGGCGCCCCAACCGAGCGCCGCGGCCACGTCGCTCATGCCATTTCCGCCAGCTGCGCCGCCTGGTGGTCGGCGATCAAGGCGTCGATGAACTCGTCGAGAGAGCCGCCATCCATCATCGTCTCGATGTCGAAGCCACTTTTGTTGATGCGGTGGTCGGTGACACGGCCTTGCGGGAAGTTGTAGGTGCGGATGCGCTCCGAGCGGTCGCCACTGCCGACCTGGGCGCGGCGGTCGGCGGCGCGGTCGGCATCGCGTTCGGCGCGCTCCTGCTCATAGAGGCGGGCGCGCAGGATGCGCAGCGCCTTGGCCTTGTTCTTGTGCTGCGATTTTTCGTCCTGCTGGGAGACCACGATGCCGGTCGGCATATGGGTGATGCGCACGGCGCTGTCGGTGGTATTGACCGACTGCCCGCCGGGTCCCGAGGCGCGAAAGACATCGATGCGCAGATCCTTCTCTTCGATGGCGATATCGACCTCTTCGGCTTCCGGCAGCACGGCGACGGTCGCGGCCGAGGTATGAATGCGCCCGGAAGCCTCGGTCTTTGGCACCCGCTGGACCCTGTGAACGCCGGATTCGTATTTCAGCCGGGCGAAGGCGCCGCGCCCCTTGATCACGGCCACGGCCTCCTTGACGCCGCCGATGCCGGTCTCCGACAGCGCCATCATCTCGAGCTTCCAGCCGGCACGCTCGGCATAGCGCTGGTACATGCGCAGCAGATCGGCCGCGAACAAGGCCGCCTCGTCGCCGCCGGTGCCGGCGCGCACCTCGAGAATGGCGTCCTTGGTATCGGCCTCGTCGCGGGGCAGCAGGGCCAGCTTGAGGCGCTCCTCCAATGCCGGCAGGCGCTCGACACAGGCCTCGCGCTCAGCCCGGGCAAGCTCGCGCATCTCGGCATCGGTGTCGGCATCGGCCAGCATCTCGTCGAGCTCGTCAGCTTCCTCGCGCAGCTTGCGCAGCGCCACCGCCTGCTCGACCACGGGCGAGAGCTCGGCATATTCCTTGGCCAGCGCCACCCGCTGGTCGCTGGAGAGGCTGGCAGAGGACATCTGCCCGGCAATCTCCGCATGGCGAGCCTCGATGCTTGCGAGCTTGTCGGCAAAGGCCATGGCAGGTCAGCTCGCCAGGGCCGTCTCGGGATCCGCCCGTTCGGCCTCGATCTCGGCCGCCCTGGCCTCGATCAGGCCGACCAGATGGTCGAGCATCCCGTCCGTGCCGATGCGATGGTCGGTGACACCGCCGAGATAGACCTGATGGGTGTCGCGGCCGCCGCCGGTAAAGCCGATATCGGTTTCGCGCGCTTCCCCGGGACCGTTCACCACACAGCCGATGATCGAGACCGTCATGGGTGTCGTGATATGCGCCAAACGCGCCTCCAGTTCCGCCACCGCCTCGATGACCGGGAACTGCTGCCGGGCGCAGGAGGGGCAGGAGATGATCGA
This sequence comes from uncultured Rhodospirillaceae bacterium, assembly GCA_964625645.1. GTDB lineage: Bacteria > Pseudomonadota > Alphaproteobacteria > UBA7887 > UBA7887 > UBA7887. The sequence goes on along the minus strand of CAZVDW010000274.1, from coordinate 176 downwards.
TACGCCACGATGGCGCAAGCCGAGGGCCTTGAGCAGCTCGAAGCCGACCTTGACCTCTTCCACGGGGTCGGCCGACAGCGAGACACGCAAGGTATCGCCGATGCCCGCCCACAGCAGCATGCCCAGCCCGAGCGACGACTTGACCGTGCCGCCGACCATGCCGCCGGCCTCGGTGA